>CAYXQH010001092.1:0-1500 GCA_964467425.1 uncultured Saprospiraceae bacterium | reverse complement strand
ATCTGGTTACCTTGTCATGACCACCGAAACAATTCCTGAACAGGGTGTTGAACTGGAGTTGGATGGGTATCGGTTTATTTTGGAATTGGTGAGTGATACGAAGATTGAGATGGTGAGAGTGGTGAAGATGGAGGAAGAAAATAAAGAAGATTAAAAATTACTGATTGTAACGGATTGCGTACCTAACTCTTAAATCCATTGAGAGAAGCGGCAATCATTAAGTTTTGTAGCCAACATGTAGAATAAACAAATCCGTTAAGCCTTGCAGCAGGACTGGTCAACTTAGGATGTTCTTTAGTTACTACAGGACATGAAGGCGAAAAATTATATAAAAGGGCTAAAGCCCTAAAGTTCTTTGAAGTACTTGATAAATTAGAGTGAAACATCTGTGAATTAATCGAATGACGTTCCATGATTTTCATTGTTCTGTCTAAGTGAGCAGATGTTCGATATGCATCAAGATAATTAAAATGAAGAAGCCATTTTACTTTCTTTTTGCATAGCTTGAGAATATTATCTTTCATAGCAGATTTAGGTACATTTTTAATTGTCCATTCTCTTAATCTACGTATTTGTTGCCCCATGTGTCGCTTAGATTCGGACTCGTAAATATTCCATACCTTATCTGCAACATCCGCATAATATTCTTGTAACTTTTTAGTCGCTCGGTCTCTGATTTTAATGACAGCATGTAAAAAACATTCAATGATTATCGTTTTTACAAATAAGGATTTCAAAGCATTTTGCGTAGCCGTCCAACCGTCTGTATTGACTGTAAGAGGTTGATAATCAAAAACTAAAGAGCATGCCTCTTTTTTAAAAACGCCATAAGCTTCTTTCAATTTTTCTTCGCTTGCCTGCCAAGATGCTTCTGCTCCTAAAAAACAATTGCCCCCAACGACAGTAGCCACATATGATTTCACTTTTCTAATCCGAATATGAAATTCGTCTGCTAAGATATGTAGAGGCATCTTTGTTTTATCATACACCGTTGTCGATGTCAGGTTAAAGAATGACAACCGTATGAACATTCGATACCAATACATTGAATTGCGTCCAAAAACAATAGCAATTGCCCAAAAAGGAACACCGAAACGCAGTAAAAATAAAGGGTCTTTAACTTCCTTTGTTTTCCCTGTCATATAGGGCAAAATAAAACAGGGACGTATTCTAAAAATGGTATCTCCAATTTTTATACGTCGAAGTCGAATATTCATTTTTTTAGATATTCTATCAAGTCCTTTCAGACTATAACCCAGTTCAAGGGTATTTTCGGGGAATAATTCAGGGCTTGAATTAAGCGCAGAAATAATTATTTCGTGCGCAAAATTCGAGTCGTTAATGAATTCGGAGTACTTTTCTTCCGAAATATTCAAAACTATCGTTTTGTTTACTTTACTTTGAGTTGCCATTAATCTTATTTTGATTTATATTTTGCAACTACAAATTAAGTAAGTTTAATGGCTTTTCTATATCAGGTACGCAAAACGTTACAATCAG
>CAYXQH010001091.1:0-1502 GCA_964467425.1 uncultured Saprospiraceae bacterium | reverse complement strand
CTATAGGACTACAAACCGAATCACCTCTCTCCTACCTTCTGTTTTAACTGTTAGAAAATAGACTCCTTTTTGTAAATCTCTGGTTGAAAATTTATTGGTATTTTTATCCAAATATTTCAAAACCTCTCCGGTAATATTCGATACCATAAGTTCATCAATATTTAAATTATGTTTGTCAATAAAAAGCATATCCATCGTAGGATTCGGATAAACTAAAACTTCTTCACTTTTTAAATTATCTGCTTCATTAACATTGGTAAGAACATCAGCAATCAGCGTTTCTCCTTCTACTTGCAAATTCATTCCTTCATTTGTAATCGCTGTAATATCTTTTAAATTCAATGCTAATTCGCTGAGGTTAAAACCCTGTGGTAGCGTAAAATTAAATGAAGCTATTTCACCAAATCCATTTGAAGCTAATTGATCATTTTTTACTAATGCTAATTCTATCCGGTTTGTTTCTATTTCTTTGGAAAATTGAAGCAAACTATTATTTGTTCCTAGCCAGGAATCTACCGTATTTAACTCAAAAGAACTTGGCATTAAAAAAGAAGCATCTGACTCTAAAGCGAAAGCAATACCATAAATATTTTCTACAGGGTTACCACTTTCACCTAAGATCACATCGACTTGAATAGTTGCTCCTGGATTTAAGGAACCTGAAACTTCTAATCTTAAATCATAGGCATTCGAGACATCCACAACAGGGGCATAACTTGTAATACTGTTATGAGTTTTTCTATAATTTAATTCAACTACATCTAAGTCTAACTCATCTATAGCTCCATCACCATTACAATCAGCATGCTTTGCATTGACTTGATTTGCTAATGTCAAACTCCAATCAGGACAGGACTGTCCATTCCATGAAGCTGAAGCATCAGGCCTTGAGATATCATTTAACCCAAAAGTCAGCCCGATCGCTAATACATCAGCATTATTGGCTATCCCATCATTATTTGCGTCTCCTGGAAAAACTAAGCCTCCGATACATTCGGTATTGATTTGATCGAATGAAACTATACCTAAGGCAACATTATCGTAGGCATCTTCAATTGCCTCAGCAATCAGATTCAGATCTACTGTACACCAACAATTAAAATTTAAGTCCACTGGTTGATCCGTCGTTGAAACTGCTCCTTTTTCAATATTATTACAGATATTATTTTCTATAATCGTAGCACCTGGACCATCAATCTCTAATCCGATTGTATTTTCAAAAATGTTATTATTTTGAATAACTAACTCGCTATTAAAAATATTTACTTCAAGACCAATTGCATTTTCAGAAAAGTTAGAATTTTGAATCGTTCCTTTTTGAACAGCTACTCCTTTTAAAGTAGAACCTATAAAATTACAACTGTCGATATTTGCCCAATAGCCATCAAAACCTTTTCCATTATTAGTAAAAGAACTATTTTCAATTATCGCAATAGTTATAATCTGACCCAATGAACCGATAGCAACATCATTTTCTGTGAACGTACAATCGACTACCCGAG
>CAYXQH010001090.1:0-1505 GCA_964467425.1 uncultured Saprospiraceae bacterium | reverse complement strand
CAATGCTATCGCTCTTTCATGGGGTTTTGGTGGTGGAGCAGAATATAGTCTGAGTCAAACGACTTCCATCGTTGCAGGAATATTTTATCAAAAGTATTTTACAGATGTCACCGACGATAATGGAACCACACAACACAATACTTTAGGTTTTATTCCTAATAATGAAAAAACAACAATTTCAAATCTCACCTTACGATTAGGTGTGATATTTTAAAAGATACAAACAAACGTACTAAATTAGCGGTCAGTCAGACAAGTTCTGATTGGCCGTTTTTTCTTTTTAGGAAAAAGGAGCGCGAAGAGGAAAGAGGTGATCGAGAACCACCTCTTTCCTCGTCCTTCTCACCTCACCCCTTTTATTTTAATATGAAAAAAGCTTCCGAATATAAATCATTCATTCAGCAACAAGCCTATGACTTGGGCTTCAGCTATATTGGTTTTGCGAAAGCGGAACAATTGAATGAGGAAGCAAAACGACTGGAAGCGTGGCTCTCCAAGGGTTATCATGGGCAGATGCACTACATGGAAAACTATTTTGATTTGCGAACCGATCCGCGCAAATTAGTTCAAGGAGCAAAGACGGTAGTGACCATGATGTACAACTATTTTCCTGAAAAGGAACAAAACGAAGATGCTCCCAAAATCGCCCGATATGCTTATGGAAAAGACTACCACTTTATTTTAAAAAGAAAACTAAAAGACCTGCTCCAAGCCATACAAGAAGAAATCGGAGCAATCGACGGAAGATGCTTTGTAGACAGCGCACCCATCATGGAACGCGAATGGGCCAAACGCAGCGGCATCGGTTGGGTTGGAAAAAATACCCTCATTATCAATCCGAAAGCAGGTTCTTATTTTTTCTTGACTTGCTTGGTGATTGATTTGGAAATAGAACCTGATCCACCGCTAAAAGATTACTGCGGCACTTGCACTAAATGTATTGATGCTTGCCCCACCGATGCCATTTCGGAAGAGGGTTATTTACTCGACGGCAGCAAGTGTATTTCTTACCTGACGATAGAACTCAAAGAATCTATTCCCACTGAATTTAAAGACAAAATGGAAGGTTGGATGTTTGGTTGTGATATTTGTCAAGAGGTTTGTCCGTGGAATCGTTTTTCAAAAAAACACGAGGAACCTTGGTTCGAACCACACCCAGATTTACTTTCTATGAACAAAAGAGAATGGGAAGACCTGACTGAAGAAACTTTCCGCGAGGTCTTTAGAAAATCGGCCGTCAAACGAACCAAATTCGCAGGCTTGAAAAGGAATATTGATTTTTTGAAAACGGAGAACGAAAGACGGGAGACGAAAAACGGATGACGAACTTCCGTCATCCGTGCTCCGTCAGCGAAGCGGCCGTCTTCCGTTTTAGTTCCTCCTTTTAATACTTCCGAAACCGTTGACTTGCTTATTTACTTCTTCTGGATTTCCGGCGTAACTTATATTTCCTGCGCCATTGATAGTTGCATCTATTCTTTCGGTGGCATTTATGTTTGCACTTC
>CAYXQH010001089.1:0-1507 GCA_964467425.1 uncultured Saprospiraceae bacterium | reverse complement strand
TTTTCACGGCTTTATGTTAAAAGGTTAAACTAAAAAAATAGGCGATAAGCCCAAAAATCTTTATGCTTCGTACCCTAAGTAAAGTTATTATGTGGATTATTGGATGGAAAGTGACAGGTGCTTTCCCTAGTGATTTGAAAAAGTCTATGGTGGTGGTGATTCCCCATACTTCCAATTGGGATTTTCCTTTAGGGATTATGTCGAGGGCCATCATAAAAACTCGAGTAGTCTATTTAATGAAAGATTCGATGTTTAAACCGCCTTTTGGATGGTTTTTTAGATGGATGGATGGAATGCCTGTTATTCGTTCGAAGAGTACTAATTTTGTAGATGCGATTGTTGAAATGTATAATAAGGAGGAAGAACTGCATATTCAGATCGCTCCGGAAGGAACGAGGAAATGGGTTAAGGATCTTAAAACAGGTTTTTATTATATCGCTTTAGGAGCAAAAATACCCTTGTTGTTGGTCAAGTTTGATTATGGAGAAAAAGTGGTGGACTTTGGAAAGGTATTTTACCCAACAGGGGATAAAGAAGCAGATTTTAAAGTGATTAAAGAATACTTTCGAGACGTAAAAGGTAAAAACCCGAAAGATGCCTGGGGCTATGAACCATAAATTTTAAATTGCTAATCTGCTGACATTCAAAAATTAAATCTTAGTTTATTAGTATAATTTCAAGTATATTTCGGCAGTGCTTAGTCTAGAGCAAAGCACTAGCTTATCTTACGAACCTTTGTTGCTGCCTGTTGTACAGGAAATCCTACGTTTGAAACCTTATTTTTTTACGAATTTGTCATTGTAAAATATGGCTGATCGTATTAATTTTATTAATAAAAAATATCTCATTTAATCCTAAAGAAAATTGCTTATGAAATTTAAATTTACCTACACTATTTTTTCTCTTTGTTTATTAGCTTTCGTTTTTATGTCCAATGAAGATGGACGTGCAGATTCCCAGGGAAAAGGAAATACCGGAGCCCCTGGTGATGAAGTAGTCGGAGGAAATCCTCGAACCTGTGTGACTTGTCATAGTAATAGTACAACGATCATGATGACAACAGCTATAGAGGTTTTAGATGTCGGAGGAACGGCAGTTACAGAATATACCCCTGGTGAAATGTACACTGTGAGAGTGACGCATAATGTAGCTCAAGGAGCCCCTAATGGTTATGGATTTCAGATGGTTAGTCTGAAAGGAGCAGAAGGTATAGATGGGGATGATGTTGCAGGGTTTTCTAACCCAGCAGGTAATGTCCAAATTGCGACTGCTTCAGCAAATGGACGCCAGTATGCAGAACATAATGGTGAAAGCGCGACCCCAGTATTTGACGTAACTTGGACAGCTCCAGCTGCGGGTTCTGGCCCAGTTACTTTTTATTCTTGCGGAAACGCCGTGAATGATAATAATATGACAAGTGGAGACGCTGCCGCTTGTGCACCTCCTTTGGAATTAGCAGAAGACGAATCTTCTTCTGTTATTGAAACGGATGGTGGTGTGAAAATTC
>CAYXQH010001088.1:0-1508 GCA_964467425.1 uncultured Saprospiraceae bacterium | reverse complement strand
TCTCAAATCTTTAGGTCCGCTATATTCATTATGTTTTATTGAATCTATTGCTTGAGCAAGCTTCTTTGCATCTATCTCGAAATCTTTTGGGGATCGTTCTTCCCAGTTATCTCTCTCTGGAAAGTAAATAGCCTCTTGTGCAATGGTCCAAATTTGGAGCAGCATGAATATAGTTAGTAATACGTATTTCATAAAGTTGTTCTTTGCTAGTAAAATAGTAAATTTCGCCAATTAATTCTATTTTCTATTTAAAGTGAGCTTTGCTAATAAAAACTGATTGCTATAAAAAGACTTGTGAAAAACTTGTTAAACGAGGCTTAAAAGGTGCAATTCTTTCAATAATAAATTATCTTTGGAAGTATAGTCTTACGTTTTTGCAACTGACTTATTTGATTTCATGATCAATTTTTATAAAAGCATATAGAATGAAAAATAGCATCCTTAGTTTAGTTTTACTTCTTTTTGTAGTTTTTGGTTTTGCTCAAAACAGTTTGGACAATAATTTTAGCTATGAAGTAAATACAGTGTATACTCCGCTATCCATTTCAAAAGAGAATCTAAGTAAAGCACAATCTATAAGTGATTTGAATAGCTATTATAAAAATTCTTGGGTTAGAACCTTCCTTTCAGTGGAGATTTTGGCAACGAATAATGGAAAGTTAAAAAAGGCAGTCACTAAAGATGATACCCTGAGCCAAGAACAAAAAGAGCTCATGAAAAAAGCTGATGCAGGAACTGATATCTCTGTTCATGTTTATTATATGCCAGAGAATACATTAAGTCATAATGATCCAAAGGAGTTTGATTTTTCATTTATCGTGAATCCTGAAAAGGAGGCTGAGTATGAGGGTGGGAGTGAACGATTACAAAAATACCTGAAGGAACAAGTCATGGATAAAATTTCTGAAGATGTTTATAGGGAATATGCGTTAAGTGCTGTAAAGTTTACAATTACTGAAGAGGGGGAAGTGACGAATGTGCATGTATCTCAATCCTCAGATGATGAGAAAACAGATGACATATTATTAGAAGCTGTTACTAAAATGCCTTGCTGGAAGCCTGCAGAATATGACAATGGTACAAAAGTGAAACAGGACTGTGTGTTCACTGTTGGAGATCACAGAAGTTGTATCATTAATTTATTAAGTGTTCGGCGAGATTAAACGAGCTCCTTTTGTAAGTTGGCCTCAACTTTCTAGCCACAATCTTAGATCTAAATAATTAAACACTCTCTTTTCTTTAGGGTCTTGAAATAGACGCTGAATTTCATTTTTGAAGTCTGTAATGAGTATTTGTTTTTCTGATTTTTCGATTGTGTTTAGTAATTTATTGAGCAATCGGAACAATGCTTTTTCTGTCTGATAAATCGCTCTTCTTGACTTGAGATATTTAGGTGTTGATAATAATAGAGACGCTAATAAAGTATGATTTCCAAGTTCAAAATGAATTAGTAAATTAAGGATTCGAGCGAAGTAAAAAATCTCTTTAACAACATCTTCTTTTGGATC
>CAYXQH010001087.1:0-1518 GCA_964467425.1 uncultured Saprospiraceae bacterium | reverse complement strand
ATATGGTCATTTTATTTTTTTTACTATTTTGTCGTCTAGTTTACTTTTCGAGATAGACAACCCTTTAAAACCATACACTTTTATTTTTTGACTATCTGGCAAAAAATACAGGTGCAAAAATCAGTATGCTTTGAAAAGAATCAAAGCGTAAACGTTTAAATAAAAGCATACAGAAATAAAGTTGATTGAAATATTGGAAAGAAAGTAAAAAAGTAAAAAAAGCAGGTGATATTTGAATTGTCACAAACAAATATTGAATACACCTGCAAAATGAAAAATCTCTTTAATCAGATAAAAAAACGCTTAGTAAGCCTAAGTATTGAAGTACCAGAAGGAAACGCTTTAAAGCGTATAAACAATCTTAGTGGTTTTATTAACGGAATGATACGTAAAGGTAGCTCTCATTTACCAGACATAGGTAGTGGATTACCACAAAATATAGATTCCAATAGTAAAACGGTTGCTGCCAAGCGTTTTGTAGAAAATAAGTGGATAGATTTTGATACCCATTACTTACCCTATCTGACTGCTTTTTTAAGAGGTATTTTAGCATTAACCTTATTAAGACATGGGGTCGTTCTAGTAATTGACGGTAGCCAAACAGGAAAAGACAATGCCACGCTAATGATAAGTTTAGTCTGGCAAAATCGAGGCATTCCTATCTGCTGGTATGTTAAAAAGGGAGCTAAAGGTCATTTTAAATCCGAAGATCATGAAAAAGTCTTCCAGCATGCTATACAACTATTGCTTCCTTTAATTCCTGAAGGTATGCCAGTAACTCTTTTGGGAGATGGCGAATTTGATGGAATTGGATTACAACAGATGTGTATAGAGATAGGTTGGAACTGGGTGCTTCGAACGGCTTGTAATACCGTCCTATATGAAAATTTAGAACGTTTTCAAGCAAAGCAAATTGGTCCTACTGCTAATCAAAATTGCACATTTATTCCAGATGTAGAATTTACAGAAGCAAGATTTAAATATGTCAATTTTGTTTGTTGGCATGATGAAAAACGACATGAAGAGCCTATTTTTCTTATCAGCAACTTACAAAATGCTGGAGATATTATTGAGTTGTACGATCAAAGATATTCCATAGAGTGTTTGTTCAAAGATTTGAAATCAACAAGCTTCAATTTACACAAAACTCGTTTGAAAAAAGCCGATGAAGTAAGTAACCTGATAATCATTGCTGCTTTGGCTTTTATTTTATTGACTGTTTTAGCTATTCAATATGACAAACCAGAATGGCGTAAAAAAGTACAAAGAGTTAGAAAAGACCGAAAAGTCCTTTCTTTTTTCACTTTTGCATATAAGCTGATTAACCATTTTCTTGATTATGACATCGGCTTTAATTTTTCTTTCCAATTTTCAAAGAACTCTGGTAAAGTTTATTACCCCTTTTAATGATTTTTGTGCATAAATTTATACATGTAATTTCTGACTAAAAGTCAAAAAGAAAAAGTGTATGGTTTTAAAATTTTTCTTTAGAGGTAGTGATTTTGCTAGGTTTTTTTA
>CAYXQH010001086.1:0-1518 GCA_964467425.1 uncultured Saprospiraceae bacterium | reverse complement strand
GTATTCGTCAATTCATTATAATATCGAATTCCAACAGAGTTTATCCATTCATCGACTAATTGTTGAGCGTCTTTAATAGTCATTATTCTTTGTTTTTTGAATCCATTATAATGGTGACTGGTCCGTCATTGATTAAAGCAACTTTCATATCTGCGCCAAATGATCCGCTTTTTACGGAACGTCCAGAAATCATTGTAAGATATTTTATAAACTCCTCGTATAATGGAATAGCAACATCCGGTTTTGCAGCTTTTATATAGGAAGGTCTATTTCCTTTTTTTGTACTTGCATGCAAAGTAAATTGGCTTACTACTAAAAAAGTTCCTTCCGTATCTTGAATGGAATTATTCATCTTTCCATTTTCATCATTAAAAATTCGAAGGTTATTTATTTTTTTACAAAGCCATTGTATATCCTCAGAAGTATCTGCCGGCTCAATTCCCAAAAGAATAAGCAGACCATTTTCTATTTCCGATTTTACATTTCCATCAATCGTTACTGAAGCATTCTTAACTCGTTGTAGAACTGTGCGCATATCTATTAAGTGTTGAAACTTATTAAAGGGAGGAAATTACAAATAAGGAAGGAATTATTTTTTAAGCTGGTTTATGTAAACTTTCATCGTTCTTTTTAATCGAATGAATTTCGCTAGATATTTTATAAAACTGATACTGCCCATTATCTTTTTCATCAAGGATACTTTGTACCTCTGTTAAAGAAATTTCATCTAACCATTTTTTTTGATCTTCTTTATCATGAATAATAACTGGCATCCTAGCAGTTATATCTTTTAAATTACCTGTAGTAGGTTTAGTAATAATTGAAAAGCTTTTTACTGCATAATCACCATTCAACCAAACATCCCAAACACCTGCCATCGCCATTATATTTTGTTCTTCTAAAGCGACACGATGTGGAATTTCATTTAAACCCTTTTTCTGCCAGGTATAAAAACTATCGGCTAATACTAAACAACGTTTTGATCTAATTGGAATTCTAAACGAAGAGCTTACACCTATTCCTTCTTTACGAGCATTTATGAGTTTCCCTTCATTTCGCCCATCCCGAGAATTTGCAGGAATTAATCCCCAGGTAATATATTGTAAACGATTAGGTGCCCCACTTAAAATAACATAAGCATGTTGAGTTGGTGCTATATTATAACTCCACCTTAAGTTATTCGTGATAGGAATACCATACTGCTGTTCTATTTCTTCCTCCGAAGCTTTTAACGAAAATCGTTTGCACATAATTTTATCTAATCTCTGATCTACAAATTAAGCATTTCTTGTAAAAAACTCTTATAAGTGCCAAACTAAAATTGCTTGTGTAGTGTTTTAAAAATTAAATACTCTCTTATAGCTTCCTTTTACAATTATTTTTAAACGTGGATAATCCACATTTTTTGTGGATAACTTCGTGCAAAACATGCTCACTTATTCACACTTACTAATAATCTTAAAAAAACATATATTATTTTTTATTAAAATTTTATTTTTTTGTTGAATTCAACATAGT
>CAYXQH010001085.1:0-1519 GCA_964467425.1 uncultured Saprospiraceae bacterium | reverse complement strand
ATTGCTGAAGATGGAAGCTTAACACCAAATGATGTGACAACAGCGGGAGATTTTCAAAAAATGGGACAAAAAGGATATTGTACTACACATCTTATTTTCGGAGAACAAGAAGATTGCCAGGGTTGGTTGGTTGGACAACCGCATAATGGTTTGAGGTATATGTTTATAATGATGAATGGTGCTAGAATTGGTGTTGGTCGAGGAGCGACAGCAATTACCATGGCTGCTTATCAGGCTTCTTTAGAATATGCAAAGGAAAGACCCCAAGGTCGTGCGCTTACCAGTACAGGTAAAAAAGATGTTCAAAAAGATCAAACCCTGATCATCAATCATCCTGATGTTCGGCGAATGTTATTATTACAGAAAGTCGTTGCAGAAGGTAGTCTAAGTTTAATTTTAGTCGCTTCAAAATATCATGACCTTTCCAGAACAGCCACTTCAGAAGAAGAAAAAAACAAGTATCATTCATTACTAGAATTGTTAACCCCCATCGTAAAAACTTATCCTTCAGAAATGGGAGCGACTGCTGTTTCTAATGGATTGCAGGTTCTTGGTGGATATGGATTTTGTTCAGAGTATATTTTACAACAGTATCATAGAGATATTCGGATATTCCCAATTTACGAAGGCACGACAGGTATCCAGTCACTAGATTTGCTTGGAAGAAAAATGACGATGAAAGGTGGGGAAGCGGTACAACTGCTTTCAAAAGAAATCATGGCTACGATTGCTTCCGCAACAGAATTCAATGATCTAAAACCTTATGCATTGAAGCTAGGTGAAAAACTTCAGCTTACTCAAAAGGTCATGGGCTTTCTTTTAAAATTTGCAAAAGAAGGAGACTTTCAACGATTTACTTCGGATGCTAACCTTTTTATGGAATTCTTTAGTAATATTGTCATCGGATGGCTCTGGTTAGATATGGCCTGTCATGCGAAAAGAGCACTATTAACTAGTGATAAAAAATATTCCACGGAGTTTTACGAAAGTAAAATACATGCGATGCGATTTTTCTTTAAATATGAATTAGTAAAAACTAGCTCATTAGCAGAAGCTTTGACAGATGAAAATGTTTTGACTATTCCAAATAAAAAAGAAGTAATCGTGTAGGACAAAGGTGAGGAGTGATAGGAAAGAGAATCCTTTTCGAATAAAATTAAACCAAAGATATGAATTTCGATTATAGTGATAAAACAAAAGCCTTACAACAAAAGCTAAATGCCTTTATGGCGGAACATGTTTATCCTATTGAAAAAGAGTATAAAGAATTTCATTTAAATCGAGAAAACGATTGGAAGCGTTGGCCAAAAACGGAAGAGATTAAAGCGAAAGCCAAAGCAGCTGGTTTGTGGAACCTTTTTCTTCCTAAAGACTATGGTGAGCTAAGTCCAGGATTAAGCAATCTTGAATATGCGCCGCTTGCTGAAATTATGGGGCGAGTAATTTGGTCTTCCGAATTTTTCAATTGCAGTGCACCAGATACTGGCAACATGGAAGTGTTGGCAAAATACGGCTCACC
>CAYXQH010001084.1:0-1523 GCA_964467425.1 uncultured Saprospiraceae bacterium | reverse complement strand
AAAATAAAGTAATAGCATTAGGCAAGCCGTAGCTTATGCTATAGATTTCTAATCAAATTATTAAATATGAAAAAAAATACAACAGATGCTTCTAGGAGAAAATTCCTAAGGACAACAGGCTCCACGATTGTTGGTAGTTCATTGGCTTTCAATGTCTTAGGAAAAAGTAATACAGATTTACGATTCAATTCAGATACCTTAAAAGTTGGATTGATTGGCTGTGGAGGTAGGGGAACAGGCGCTGCAAATCAAGCGATTAATTCAGATCCTAATGTCGTGCTAACTGCCATGGCAGATGTGTTTGAAGAAAGCATGGAAACTGCTTACAATGCTTTATTGGACGAAAATCCAGAAAAAGTAAAGGTTGCAGCTGATCATAAATTCATGGGTTTTGATAGCTATAAAAAAGTATTAGAATCTGATGTAGATGTAGTTATTTTGGCTACACCACCTAGTTTTCGGCCTGCTCATTTAGAAGCGGCAATAGAAGCTGGAAAGCATGTTTTCTTTGAAAAACCAGTAGCAGTGGATGCTCCAGGTATCCGACGAGTAATCGCTACTGCCAAAAAAGCGAAGGAAAAGAACTTAGGGTTTATGTCTGGCTTCTGCTGGCGATATGATTATCCCAAAAGAGCTACTTATGATCGTTTATTAGATGGTGCTATTGGAGATATACATACCGTATATACAACCTATAACACAGGTGCGTTATGGTGGAAAAAAACGAAGCCAAGTTGGGGTAAATTCAAAAAAGAATTAAGGAATTGGCTTTACTACAATTGGTTGTCAGGAGACCATATTATGGAGCAAGCGGTTCATAGTTTGGATTTGATGTCGTGGGCAATGGGGGATGTAATGCCCGTAAAAGCTATTGGTACAGGAGGTCGTCAAAGTAGAACAGAAGAAAGATTTGGCAATGTCTATGACCATTTCTCCATTATCTATGAATATGCCAATGGGAAGAAAGGATTTCATATTGCTAGACAGCAAAAGGATTGTGCAAGGGCCTATCATATTGAAGCGATGGGGAATAAAGGCCGTGCTAATATGGATGTGTTTAGCAAACATGAAATAATGGGCCCAAAAAATTGGCAATGGGAGAAAGAACATAGTAAGAAAGAGAAAAATAATATGTACCAAACAGAACATGATGAACTGTTTGCTTCTATTAGAAAAGGAAATCCTATTAATGATGGCGTTCGAGCTGCTAATAGCACGATGTTAGCACTTTGGGGGAGAATGGTAGCTTATACGGGAGAAAGTCTTACCTGGGATCAAGCACTGAATTCAGAAGAGGTGCTAGGACCAAAAATAGACGAGTATAACTGGGATTTGGACTGGGAATCGGCAGCTGTGGCGCAGCCTGGGATTACTAAGTTTAAATAATCTTTTTGGTTTTTTCTTTTGATACTTGGCAACAAGTATGTTTACTATTTTTCTTTATAGGTCGTTCATTTAATTTGTTTTTTTGCAAAAAAACAAATTAAATGAATTACCTATAAATAACTATTCCTAAGGAACGA
>CAYXQH010001083.1:0-1535 GCA_964467425.1 uncultured Saprospiraceae bacterium | reverse complement strand
GTACGATATAGTTTATGGAAGGAGAAAAGTTCGGCGAGATGGTTTTTTGAAAAAATTTTCTTCGAGAATATTTTACAGCATTTTTAGTTACTTTGGCACTACGGTGAAAACTATGGGTAGACTTCTAAATTACCCAAATGAAATAAAATGGCAATTCGAAAAGCTTTAGCAGACTTGAATCCACGAGCCTTACATTTGACTTGCTGAATAGCCATATTGATACATTCTGCCATTGCATTGCTTACTCGATGTTTAGTATAGTCAAGCAAACCTTGCCAATGCTTTTCAAAAGTTTTAGCAACTTTTAAAAGTCGAGTGTTTTGGCTTTGTTGGACTTTTTCAGTCCAATTATTAAAAAAATCAGTTGCTTGTTGGACTGTTTTAGCATTAAAGAATTTTTTAAAATCTTCTTTTAGTGTCCATGCTTTAACTGTTTTAAGCGTTTTATCTTGCATCAACTGGTCATGTATTTGTTGTTGATTAGCTGTAAATTTATCAGGATTTTTTAACCACAAATATTTTGTGCCTTTTAATCTATCATCATTTTGAGCAGTTAGTTTTTTATTTTCTGCTCTTCTGGTAATATCTACTGCATTATTGAGGTATTGGGACAAATGAAAACGGTCATGGACAATATCAGCTTGTGGAATACAAATTTTTGCAGCGTTTGAAAAAGCTTTCCACATATCCATGGTGACTACTTGAACTCCTTGTAAATCAATGTATTCGCCTAAATGAGTAAAAGCCTCTTGTGCTGCTTGCTGAGTTCGATGTTCTACTACTTCTAGAACAGTACCTGTTTGACCATCGTAGAGTATAGAAACATAATGATGGCCTGTAAATAAACTCTTTTCGTCAATACAAACATGACGAACGATATAAAAAGAATTGTTTCTATTGGCCTTGCGTTTTTGTAAACCTCGTTGTACAGCTTGTAGCTGTATCCGTTTTAGTTGTTCTTCTGAAACGCGTAATTGTAGGGCGCTGCGACAACGCACTTGGGTTGATTGCAAGGTATCAATTAGAAAACTTTCAAACTGTAAGGTAAAACGACTATTGGCTCTTGACCAACTCGGTTCTATTGTACAAACTCCATGTTCTGGACATTTTACACGAGGAAGAGCAGCATGTAAATAAGTGTAATGGTCGCAGGTATCTAAATGACGCCAAGTCCGCTCTTTACTATGGTCATGTACAGAACATCGTTTTTTACAATGCTTACATGGAAATTGTTCGCCTTTGTCATGAGACAAAATTACATGGACACTTTTGTCCGTAGAATCTATTTTTGCTTCTGTTATTTGCCATGGCATTTCTATGCCCAATATCTGTTCGTAAAATTTTGTGATTTTCATACCACAAGTGTACGAATTTTATTTAACCCACAATTTTCACCGTAGTGCCAAAATAAAATCAAATTCAATATGAAAAAATGCCTAACCCTATTGCTACTACTTTTCCTTGGTAGTACCTTTCTTTCAGCACAAGAAGGGGAAAAGACAGCATCCGATACGACTAAAACAGCAAAAAAGGAC
>CAYXQH010001082.1:0-1541 GCA_964467425.1 uncultured Saprospiraceae bacterium | reverse complement strand
GTTGCGTCGGAGAATCGGGAACAATGAGTAAGGGGAAGGCTGCTTCGAGCGCTTCCAATTTTTTATATAAGGTATCATATTCAAAATCACTAATCACCGGATCATTCTTGACCGAATATCGCCACTCATGATAAACCAAAATCTGTCGGAGTTGCGCTGCTTGGCTTTCTGCATTTACCGAATCATTCGCGGTCGGTGCATCTAGTAATTGACGAGATTGCTCGACAAATTTTCGTTGTTGTTCGGTAGTGTACATATCTCTGTGTTGATCTAAAATGAAGCGGTAAAGATAGGGAGTTACTTTTAAAATAAAAAGTTTTAAAATTATTTTGTTTGAGTGTGTGTGATTTTGTCTTAGATGGCTGGTTTGTCTGCTAATTTCTCTTTAACGTATCGGTGATATGTGGTGAATCTAGCGATAGTTAATTTAATATCATCATCGCATATCATCTTCTTTTTTTATTAATTTCATTGACTTTTCCAATCCTAAATCTCTTATTTCTGCATCTAAGAACATATTATAGAATCCAAGAGCTCTGGGATTTTTTTTTGAAATTTCAAGCCACTCTTTTTTAATTGAATTCCATAGTTCTGAATTTATTAAATCTGAATATGAAGTTGTTAAATTGATCGAATCCAAATATTTGAGTGCGTTAAATCCCCATATAAGAGAATTGCTCTCAAACATACTCCCTGCGTTATATTCTTCTTTTGATTTTGTCAGTGTAAGTATTTGACTCAATTGATTTTCTACATACTCGCTTAATGATTTAGTGCCTTTTTTAGAATTAAATATTGTCAAATTAATAATCACATGTTCGGAATGAGTAGGTCGAAGGTTTAAGTACTTAATTAATTCAAATTCTAATTCTTCAATTTTACATAGTCCTATAATCCATGCTCCAACCTTTGAAGGTCTCCAATTATGATTTAAGAGTTGTATAATCTCTTCGTTATTTAATTCATTTCTTAATGCTTTAACAGATTTCAAGAATTTTAAAGGATTGGACACAATTTCTTCTCTTGCGAAGTTTAAATTCATTAAACCCAGATAGAATGGATTGACATATTTTGGATGGAAGTCTATATTCTTTAAATCGATCATTCTGTTTTACTTGCTGATGTGTTAGAGAAAAGCAAACAAGTTAACTAGCTCTCATTAGCCCAAATCAAGTTCGCTAGCCGCACCTTCGTCCAAAAAGAACGTAATATCAGCACCGCTTCTAATCACCAGTTGAGAAGGCAATTTTTCTGGATTGAAATCACCTGTGATAACTTCTTGCAAAACATCGGCTTTATTTTTACCACCAATTAAAAAAACGATGCGGGCAGCTTGGTTGATAATCTCCGGTGTTAAACTAATACGAGTCGTATCTAATTTTTCTACAAAAACCTCCTTGACCCAATACTCATCCTCATAAAGAATTTCTGTATATGGAAATAGAGAAGCTGTATGTCCGTCATCACCCATGCCCAGAAAGCAGAGATCAAAAACGGGCTCATGATCTCCAAAAAAAGTTTCTAAGGTTGTTTCGTAATCT
>CAYXQH010001081.1:0-1550 GCA_964467425.1 uncultured Saprospiraceae bacterium | reverse complement strand
ATTGCAGTGCACCAGATACTGGCAACATGGAAGTGTTGGCAAAATACGGCTCACCTGAACAACAAGAACGATGGCTCAAACCGCTTATGGCTGGAGAAATTCGTTCCGCTTTTTTAATGACGGAACCGCAAGTGGCTTCCTCTGATGCTACAAATATTGAAACGTCCATCAAACTTGAAGGCGATGAATATGTGATCAATGGTCATAAATGGTGGTCTTCCGGCGCGATGGATCCACATTGCAAGATTGCTATTATCATGGGAAAGACCAATCCCGATCAGCATCGACATCAACAACAAAGCATGGTTTTAGTTCCGATGGATACACCAGGTTTAAAAGTCGTCCGTCCTTTATCTGTATTCGGATATTATGATTCTCCTGAAGGTCATGCGGAAATTACATTAAATAACGTTCGCGTTCCAAAAGAAAATTTAATCCTTGGTGAAGGTCGAGGATTTGAAATAGCGCAAGGCCGACTAGGCCCTGGACGTATACATCATTGTATGCGCTTGATCGGCATGGCACAGCGATCCTTGGAATTAATGTCAAAACGAGTAACTGAACGTGTAGCTTTCGGCCGAACCATTATGGATTTTTCAAGTATTCGACAAGAGATCGCACATTCCAGATGTGATATTGAGCAAGCAAGATTAATGACTCTTTCTGCAGCTGATAAAATGGATAAGTTTGGAAACAAAGCCGCTAAGGACTTAATCGCTATGATTAAAATTGTAGCACCGAATATGGCTTTAAAAGTAATTGATCGTGCCATGCAAATGCATGGTGGGAAAGGCGTGAGTTCTGATACTCCACTCGCTCACTTTTTTGCCATCGCTCGAATGCTGAGACTTGCGGATGGACCGGATGAAGTACATTTATATCAACTAGGAAAAAGCACCATTGCAAAATTTGGGCGATAGATAAATATATTAGCGGATAAATTATTTTATTCGATTCTAATTTAATGGGTTCTTTTATTTTAGTTTTTGTTATTTGGCATTCGTTTTTCGGTCTTCATTTTATTGTTTCGATGTAAAGAAAAACCAAACTACGAAAATCGAATACCGCCTTCAGTTTAAATGAATGGAAGATACATTAGTTTAAACGAAGCGATGTAAATTATATAACACCTATTTATGAACAAATACCTTGACGCCGACCGAGAACGATTTAACGCTTTTATGACCCTTCCAGAAAGCGGTCCTTTAAAAATGCTCAATTTATTAAAGTTTAAAACCACCGTAGCAGAAACTGGTAAAAGTGGCGAAGAAACGTATAATGACTATTTACAAGCAACGACTCCTTTTTTCGCACAGGTTGACGCAAAAATAGTTTTCATGGGGAAACCTCAATTCACTTTGATCGGACCTGATGCAAATGAATGGGACAAAGTATTGATTGTAGAATATGCTACTAGAGAAGATTTTGTAAAAATGGTAACGATGGAAGGTTATCCTTCTGAGTTGAGAAAGTCTGCTTTAGAAGATTCGCGACTAGTTTATTGCAAGTAAGGAATTAGGAATTAGGAATTAGGAATTAGGAATTAGGAA
>CAYXQH010001080.1:0-1557 GCA_964467425.1 uncultured Saprospiraceae bacterium | reverse complement strand
ATTTAACAGGAACCATTATGATAAGATGCTTAGTGATTAATCTAAGTATTTTGAACACCTACTTAGCTCGACTTTAGCATTTAAGCGGCATGGCAAGCCATATCAATTAAATGTTTAAGCCATTTAGAATTTAAATTATAAACATCCTCCTTTTTTATGGAGGTTAAAAATTTTTGATTTCGCCAAATGTGGATTTTTACCGAGGCGATAGCATCCGAAAAAGTCGGATGTGATTTTTGATACCATGCGTAAGTTTTTAAAGGTAAATTATTTTGTTTGTAAAGCGAATCAGCCCAAAGAGTTATCACACTGAACAATGCCATTAAAACTGGAGTTGTTCTAAGGATTGCCTTATCCGACCATTGTCTTTGAGTCTCTATTCCTAGATGAGTTCTTGTTTCTTCAAAAGTAACCTCAACAGTCCATCTTCGAATAAAGTAATCAATGATTTGGTTAGGTGCTAAATCCATATCAGTACACAATAAACTCATAGGTCTTAGTTTTCCGTTTGGATCTTTTATCAAAATCCATCTAATTGGAACAGCAGCAAAAGAAGGTTTGTACCAAATAGCTTTTCCAGTGCAAATTAATAACTCTTTTTGCTGATGCCCATACCAATGAGGAAGGACTAAAGTGATCCACTTTGTTTTTTGATGAATCAATCTTTCTTTTAAGATTAATTGCCGATCTCCAATTATTTGATTAGGGCCTCTTTTACCTTTTGGTCGAGGAGGTGGAAAATCGAATAGCCGAGCATCCAATCGTAAACGAGTGATCATTTCTACTTTTTGTGGTAAACTATCTAATAGTTTATAACAAGCATAAGAGGCATCTGCTACAATAATAATTGTTCGGTCTGGAAGCCAACGTTTTACTTGCAGTATCATTTGGCGAGTCCAATCTGTGAGCTTTTTGTGTTTTTTACCAAGTGTTTGATGATACCTTTTAGATGGCATTAATACGGTTAAAAAAGGCAACGCCCAAACTCGATTGGCCCAATGAATTGGTACCAGTAACATCAGGCAAACCCACTTCAAACCACTACATTTCACCAAATGACTATGGCTAGAACGAACTGCATCACGATGAATACCTCGTGCTTTAATTTTATGGCCCCAACGACGTTCAATCGTTTCATCAATACCTAAGATTATTGGTTCTTCTTTATCCATAAAGCGATCTAATAACATCTTAAGCAAAATTTTGGACGCTTTGTGAGCAGACCATTTAGATAAACTAAGCACTCGGTGATACTTATGAAACTGCTTTAGGTTTTGTAAACCTACTGATCGTAGAGCACTACATACTGTTCGATTTTTTAACGATAGTATGGCGCCTAGTATTAAAACTTTCGCATGTTCAAAGACCTTTTTGCTGAATAACGGAGCAAATTCCGATATTTGTTTCGAGAATTCTTTTGGTAAGGTGATCATAAGTTTAAGTGTGGTTACTCAAATTTAGTCACCTCAAGGGAATTCTCTTTATTTTTTTTTGGAACTTAGCATAATGCTAAAGTCCAGCTAAGAGGGAGAAGCATTTTTAAAATGTCATGATATA
>CAYXQH010001079.1:0-1560 GCA_964467425.1 uncultured Saprospiraceae bacterium | reverse complement strand
CCCATTTTCTGACTGACTAAATTGGTCATTGGTGCAAGGCGTTCTTTCACATCTTTACCCTGGCAAAAATGATCAATGGAAACAGCAGCCTGATGACCATGAGCAACAGCGGTAATCACATTCTCTGGTCCAAATGCAGCATCTCCTCCAAAGAACACTTTTGATAAAGTGGATTGGAAAGTTACCTTATCTAAAACTGGTAGATCCCATTTACCAAATTCAATCCCTAAATCTCTTTCTATCCATGGAAAAGAATTGTCCTGCCCAATGGCAATGATCACATCATCTGCTTTTATAAAAACATCAGGTTCTCCTGTTGGAATTAATGATCGTTTTCCACGCTCATCATATTCTGCTCGCACTTTACCAAAAAGCACTCCTTTTAATTTACCATTCTCCATCACAAACTCCTTAGGAGGCATGTTATTTAAAATGGTGATGTCTTCCCGTTCAGCGTCTTCCACCTCCCATGGTGAAGCTTTCATATCTTTTCTTGGACTCCTGACCACAACGGTTACTTCCTCCCCTCCTAGCCTTTTTGACGTTCGACAACAATCCATTGCTGTATTACCACCTCCAAGCACGATCACATTCTTTCCAACTTTTTCTTTATGTTCAAAAGCAACACTTGCTAAAAATTCTATTCCAATATGAATATTTTCTTTCGCTTCTTCATACCCCGGAATTCTCAAGGGACGACCTTTCGGTGCACCTGTTCCGACAAAAATTGCGTCATAATCCTGTGAAAGAATTTCTTCTTTCATACTCTTTACAAAATGATTAAAGTGCGTATGAACACCCATATCTAAAATGTAATTTACTTCTTCATCCAACACTGTCTCCGGCAATCTAAAAGCTGGAATCTGAGTCCGCATCATTCCGCCACCTTTATTCCATTCATCGTAAAGATGAAGTTCATAACCTAAAGGAGCAAGGTCTCTAGCAACAGTCAAAGAAGCAGGACCACCGCCAATCAAAGCTATTTTTTTACCATTCATCTCGAAAGGTCCCTGAGGCATCAAGCTTTTTACTTCGCCTTTATTATCTGCTGCTACTCTTTTCAATCTACATATTGCAACAGGCTCCTCTTCTACTCTTCCTCTTCGACATGCTGGTTCGCAAGGTCGGTCACACGTCCTTCCTAAAACACCGGGAAAAACATTGGACTCCCAGTTTATCATATAAGCTTCTGTATATTTTTCTGCAGCGATTAATCGGATATACTCAGGCACTGGCGTATGTGCAGGACAAGCATATTGGCAATCTACAACTTTGTGAAAATATTCTGGATCTTTAACATTCGTCGGCTTCATGCTATGATAGATAATATGGTAAAATGTATAAAAAGAGAATAATTATACTACTTCCATGCGAGAATCCCAAATGAAATGAGCCGTATCTGATATTTTGCACTTAAATGCGGTTATTCTTTTTTAAACAAAAGAACAAATTACAAGGCTAGCTAGTTAGCATATTGAAATGAATCTTTGTTAACTTGTCCATTAATTAAATACTAACTTATAAAATAGTTTGGTCTATGTCACTGCAAAATAATATGTT
>CAYXQH010001078.1:0-1564 GCA_964467425.1 uncultured Saprospiraceae bacterium | reverse complement strand
CCTGCCTGATTCGCACAACCCATAATGACATCATCATAGGCTTCTTTTGGAATATTTGGATTTCGTTTTACAATCTCTTCAATAACAATTGCTCCTAAATCGTCTGTACGAACAGCAGATAATGTGCCTTTGTAATTTCCTATTGGTGTGCGAACACCATCTATGATATATGCTTCCATTTTTATTATTTGAGATTGTGGATTAACGATTTTTGATTTTTGAAGTACTTACTCATATCTCTAAAATCCAAAATCAGCAATCTACAATCATTCATCATTATCTAATTTTTTTAACGTTACAATAATACTATCGCTACTCGTTTTCATTTTGTACAAATCACTCAATAGATTTCGCTTTATTACATAACTATTTTCTAATACAGCAGTTGTAAGAGGTGCTCTCATTGTTGCTACATATTCCTCTTGTGATAATTCCTTATATAGTAATGCGTCGAAATTTCTTAAACCACTCTTAATAGGTTGCAGTGACCCTAAACTTTTACGAAGTTCCCAGAATGCTCCATTAAAATAACTGTTTCCACCTAAATTGTAAATATGTGAATACGTGTCGGCACCTTCAAAAAACGTATCAATATGCTGTGACAACGTCCTACTTTTTAATAATTTAAAATCGCCATTAGACACTGCTTCATTATAACTTAGAATATTAGGTTTAAAATTACTTTCCCCAAAAAATACAATTGCCAGTTTTCTTAAAGAATCTACAGAAACCAGTTGAGATTCACTATTAATAATTTTCATAAAATCATTCATACCCTTAAGCTGGTCTTCTTTCTCTTTAATAGCAGAATCCAATGAGGCATTTGTATCGGTAAAATCTGTAATTAAATTACTAATCAATTCTTTTCGTTGCTCGTTGAGCTTTCGGTTTTCATTCCAGTTATTAATCTGTAGCGCAATAAGAATACCTATCACCACAAGGATGATTTCACCTATCGCGTATTTGAAATACTTTGCTGTTTTGCCAGTTTCCATTAGGCTATATCTTATTTTTCTAAAAAACTTAATCATTTAGTTTCTTTTGATGAGATTCCTGCCTTCGCAGGAATTAGCTCCAATCTTTTTGAGTTCTATATACTACACCTTTAAAAAGTGCTACTAATTCATCACCACGTTTTACTTCAATAATATTAAAACCTACTTTGGTTTTTTGAAGATTTACAGTAGCCTCTGCCGTAATGTAATCTCCTTCTTCTAAGGCTTCAATATGGTTAATACTTGTCTCAATTGAAACAGCATATTTCCCGTGTGTATTTGCTGTGAATCCAAAAGCAGTGTCAGCAAGGCTATATGTAATCCCACCGTGCGCTTTGTTCATACTATTCAGCATCTCTTTTCTGATGGTCATAGCGACTTTGCAACGACCAATTTCACATTCTAAAATCTCAATACCCAACCATTGACTGTAAGCATCTTGACTTAGCATTTTATATGGAATTTGCTCTCCTTTCATACAATATTTGAGATTGTGGATTAACGATTTTTGATTTTTGAAATTCGGTTTACTTCTTAAATCTCCAATCGACAATCTTCAATCGTTAATT
>CAYXQH010001077.1:0-1583 GCA_964467425.1 uncultured Saprospiraceae bacterium | reverse complement strand
TCATTCCTCATTCCTCATTCCTCATTCCTCATTCCTCATTCCTCATTCCTCATTCGCAAAAGGTCTGATGTCAAATACAAAGATAGAATTATTAAAATTACCTAATGGATAGGCATACACCTCTTTCATGTTTTCTTTTTCGAGATATTCTTTTTTGTTGATTAATAAATACTTAGCTCCGGCTTTTGCACAAGCCTTGACTTTACGGGAATGCATGCCTTCGCTCATGTAGAGCTCCGTCCATCCCATAAGATTATAATGGTATAAGGTATTATTGGGACTGATATCCGGTGCACTAACTACCTTGTCAGGATAAGCAATTCCAAGTGTTTTTAAATACGATTGTAATTCCTTTGTTTTGTATAAATCCTGATTTGAATCTTTCATAAAAACACTGGTGGGATTGTATCGATAATCAATTTTATCTTTGGCGTAATAGACGTTATACGCGAGGAAGATTAGTAAACAAACCCGAAAGCCTGTATGGTGTAATAATTTTGGATAGCGTTTTTTTATAAAAATAAAAGAAAGGATAAGTACCGTTATAGGAAGTAAAAATAATTCGATTGCATAATAATCATGCACGTCAAATTGCTTAAACCATAGTGCCAGAAAACCAAGACATCCAAGGAATATTGCGAGGAAAATGATATAGAGTATCGGTTTATGTTTTTGGGGTGTAAACAGGATCGAAAAAAATAGCAGAATGATCGGCCAATAGGCAACTGGGCTAAAATAGTCGGGACCCCAGACTTTGGAAATTCTGTAGAGTATATACATCTGTGTTCCGCCGTCAGCCTCCCAGAATGGTCTAATGGTTGAAAGAAAATAGCCCGCTTGATGCGTCTCGTTATATTGGTCGGCCCAAATTTTCCACAGATAAACCGAGAGAATAATCATTAAAAACCCAGGAATGAATCGCCAGGCTTTATGAAAAATTCGTTGTTCCTTGAATCGCTGTAAAATGCCTGTAATGTCCAGGACGAATAGACCCAGAATTACTATAAAGCTCATGAGCGCAGAGATTTTTATTAATCCTGCAATGGCGTAAATTAACATACTCCAATAGAAGTGCTTAATTTTTTTGGTTTTATAAAATCGATAAAAAAACCAAATCCCAATCATTGCTAATCCTTGTGCCGGAATATTGGGCGTAAAATTAAAACTATAAAATGCGATGACAGGAGAAGCCATAATGATACCTGCAAGAATAACGGGGCTAAACCAATCCTTGATTTCAATGGCTAACATTTTTGCAATTAGAAAGAGTCCAAGGAGAAAAGTTAGTAAACTGAGTAAACGATAAATGCCATCATGTGCACCAAAAATCTTATAAGCAACTGCAGCGAGGTAATAAAAAACAGGGGCTTCACCTGCTCCAGTTACATATCCATCGCCACTCATCACAAAGTGCATTTGAGGCTTGGAAAAATCTAAACCATTCTGGTAGTAATTAAGAACGATAGAAGCGCAATCTGTTTGCCGCCAATTATGAGTAGATCTCGGAGAAAAATGAAAAATTTTTAAATAACCATAAAACAGGCACATGCTCAGAATCAGCACCACAAAAAAAAGTTGAAATC
>CAYXQH010001076.1:0-1585 GCA_964467425.1 uncultured Saprospiraceae bacterium | reverse complement strand
TGTAAAAGAATTAAAATTTTTAAAAATGAGGAACATACTTATACTTTTCTTGTTTTCAGGAAGCTTTACTTTTTCTTTTGCAGAAACGGCTCAATCATTGACCCCTCCTGCAAAGCAAAGTATTTTCGACCTTGTGCATTATCAGGATATTATGGAAGTAAATCTTGAATTTAATGTTCAAGAGCTTTTGAGTAATCGCAGGAATGCAGAGGCATTCAAGGGGACGTTTAGTTTTAAAGATTTGAAAGGACAGGAGCAATCCTGGAAGACCAAGGTGAAGATTAGAGGTAAGTTTAGAAGAATGACTTGTACTGAGATGCCTCCTTTGAAATTGAATTTTAAAAAAGGGGAATTACTAGAAGCAGGCCTGGCTAAGTTTGATGATTTTAAATTAGTAACGGAATGTGTTGCTGATGAGTCGAAGGCAAAAGAGCTTTTGCTAAAAGAGTTTCTTGCTTATAAAATGTATAACAAATTAACAGACTTTAGTTATAGAGTGCAGTTTCTGAAAATCAATTATATAGATGCAGTCAGTGGGGATGTGGATCAGCAGTGGGGATTTATTATTGAAGATACTGCCGAACTGCGTGCTCGTCTTGGTGCCGAAAAATTTGACCAAAAATTTAATATTGATCAATCAAAGGTGAATACTGATTTGTCTAAAACAATGTCCGTTTTTCAATATATGATTGGTAATTTAGATTATGATCTTTATAAAAAATGCCACAATCTGAAACTAGTTGAAAAAGATGGACAACTGTTGCCTATACCTTACGATTTTGATTTTTCTGGTTTGGTAAGTGCACCTTATGCACGATTGAATGCGAGTCTTCAAGTGAAGACAATTAAAGACCGAATTTATCTTGGAAAGGCTACAGATCTGGAAAACCTAGAAACAACGAAAGAATTGTTTAAAACTAAAAAATCAGAGTTGATTGAATTGGTGAAAAACTTTAAACATTTAAATCGCCAATCCAGACGTGAAATCATAAATTATATCCATTCTTTTTATAGAACAATAGATCAAATTGAAACGCCGGAGACTTTTGCGGCTGCTCAGGAGAAATAATTTTTCTTCATTTATTTGACCTAAAAGTCTACTGCACCTTAACCATTTACCAATTATTATTCATGCGCTGTTTTAAATAGATTATCTATTTGATAATGCCATTTTAAAATTGAAATATGTATATGCTAAAAGGAGTTTTGGTGCCAAAAGGTATTGAGGAAAAAAAGAAAGAAAAAAGTGGGTTATCAAAAAAGACCATAGATATTATTCGAACGACTCAGCGGAATAATATTGAACTTACCGCGATTGCAGATAATAAAGCGAATGTCTTATTAAGTTTAAATGCTATTATTATTGCAGCCTTGGTCCCTTTGGTCTCTGCAAATGTGGATGCGGTTTTTCAGAATCATCTATATATATCATTAGTTTTTCTGATACTCACTTGTTTTAGTACTATACTATTGGCTGCCAAAGTACTAAAGCCATCTAACTTTAAAGGAAAAAGAGAGGGCTTGGCTCCAGAAATAAAACCGAGTCCATTTTTCTTTGGTAATTTTTATAAAATGGAATCCTCAG
>CAYXQH010001075.1:0-1588 GCA_964467425.1 uncultured Saprospiraceae bacterium | reverse complement strand
GGTAGTTATTCTCTGGCCTACGGATATGAGTCAGGCCTCTCAACAAAGTTTTGAGCTCTGGTCGTCCAAAGGCAATATTAGAAATATCAATAATCTGAACTAGGTTCTTCTCGTTGATCACAAATAGTCCAGGTTCAGCAAAAGGGCGGTTGGATTCAGCTTCTGAACGCGGTGTTGTAATGTAAAGCCCCAAAGCCCGCATATGCTCGACACTTAAATCAAAACCGATGTCATATTTTAGATTTAACGGGGGAATTTGTTCTTCTACACGATCCACAGAATCGGCTGATATTGCAACAACATCAACTCCAACATCATTATACTCATCCAATAAAGAATTGAGTTCTAAGAGGTATTCTGTACACAATGGGCAGTGTTTCCCTCTATACACGACAACCATTCTCCAATCAAAATCACTTGGTGGACAAGATAAATCAATTGCCCCACCACCAAATTTTTTGACTTTTATGGATGGGAATACTTGTCCCGCAGCGAGTTTTTTTGTTTTCATTTGATAATTGAGGAGTACAAGCCGAAGTCGAAATTAGTAGTGAGGATACAATTGGAACAAATCTTGATTTAAGTTCGCGTAAAAATTTTTGTTCATTTTGCCCTCAATTCATGGGAGTGATGATGACTTGTTTGTCAATAATTCCAAGTAATGGTAATTTTTCCTAATCAATCATACCTAAAAATTAGTACCATATGGTACTAATAACAATTGCCGCTAAGTAGTCAAGCGTACCGTTAATCCGATAGTGTCTCAGTTAGAAACTCTTCCATTGAATCGACTCTCTTTCTTCCAACTGCTACCTGTCTATGATGTTCCCCTAAGCTTTATAGACACCTTGTTTAGTAAAAACGGAAGCAAGGAGAGTATCCGACGCTCGCTAATATTGGGATACTGAAAGATCAGAGCGAAATAGGCTTTCTCAGATGTCTCGCCTGGGAGATTCTAGCCAGCGCCGACTTCATCGAGCCGCTCCTCGAAAATCCGGTAATCTAACTCCATTGAGTATGGTTTTTGACTCATTGGTCATAACGTTTATGCGCTCATTAACGGCCATACTAATATCGCCACTTTCAAGAGCAAACAAAAAAAGGTGGGTTAGCTAGTCAGATAGTCATGATTGAGGCTATGATTGAAGCAGGGGCTAAAGTATTAGTTGGGCACTCCAATTAATCGTTTGCATTTAGTTCCATTTGGTACTATATAACTTGCTTGCGAGTTGATGGGTGCCTCTCCAATTCAAGTACTATTTTATTAAGGATCGTAACATGGCTGAATTTGAAATACACGATGAAACCACCGCACCTGAAGACATTCAAGAATTTCTCATGCAAACAAAAAAACGCAATGGGTTTATTCCTAATCTGCATGCGATTATGGCTGAGGCTCCTGGCCTCCTCAAAGGTTATAGAGCTATCAACGATCTGTTTTTGAAATCGAGCTTTAATCGAGATGAGATAACCGTTATTTGGCAATCCGTAAACGTCGAAAACAATTGTCATTATTGTGTTCCCGCTCATACCATGGTCGCGAAAAGCATGAAAATTGACGAAGAAATTACGGAATCGCTGCGCAACG
>CAYXQH010001074.1:0-1588 GCA_964467425.1 uncultured Saprospiraceae bacterium | reverse complement strand
AAAAGTTATTCAATATCGTTCAGCATTTTTTAGAAAGTGCAAAGAAGTATCCTGAAAACATTGCTTTACATGAAGGCAATAATTCCATTAGCTATGCTCAAATGGAAAAGGAAGTTCGTCAAATGGCTCAATATTATCAGTCAAAAGGCATTAAAAAAGGCGATCGAGTGTTAGTTTTTGTACCGATGTCCATTGACTTGTATCGATCGGTCCTGGCTTTATTTCATGTAGGGGCGACTGCCGTTTTTCTGGATGAATGGGTTGGAAAAGAAAGAATGGAATACTGTTGTAAACTAACTACTTGCAAAGCATTTATTGGCAGTTGGAAGGTGCGTGCATTAGCTTGTCTTTCAAAACCTTTGCGACAACTTTCTCTTTGGTTAAAACCAAACGGCTATAAAAATCATTCTGCTGACATTGAAATGGCTGCAACGAAAGAAGAAGATGCCGCTTTGATAACGTTCACCACCGGAAGTACAGGAAATCCAAAAGCAGCTAGAAGAAGTCATGCTTTTTTGAATGCTCAATTTAATGCCTTGATTGATAAAATACAACCAAAGGCAAGTGATGTTGCGATGCCTGTTTTACCGATTGTTTTGCTATGCAATCTTGGCGTTGGAGCAACTTCAATTATTGCCTCCTACCCTTCTCGTAAACCAGAAAAATTTAAACCTGCTCTCGTTATGGAGCAAATTAAAAAATATAAAGTAAATCGAATTACAAGTTCTCCTTATTTTGTAAAAAGACTCGCAGCACATTGTACAAATTATAAAATTCAATTAAACAGCTTAGAGCAAATCTTTACAGGAGGCGCTCCAGTTTTTGCGGATGAAGCCAAAGAATATGTACAGGCCTTTCCGGACTGCCGAATAGAAATCGTTTATGGTTCAACAGAGGCTGAGCCTATTTCTTCGGTCAATGCGAAGCAATTAATCGCTGCAAAGAATAACACGGAAGGATTATTGGTCGGCTCTATTTATAAACATACGGCATTAAAAATCATCAAGGTCACAAAAGAAGCGCTGACGTTCACCAAGCCTTCAGACCTTGAAAAGCTTGTTGTTTCTGATGGATCAATTGGAGAAATCATTGTCGCAGGTGATCATGTTTTAAAAGAATATTTTCATGCACCTGAAGCCTGGAATCAAAACAAAATCGTTTCTGACGAAACCCTTTGGCACCGAACCGGCGATAGTGGGTATATCGACGAAAACGGACAATTATTTCTAACAGGCAGATGCAAACAGCTTATTGAAAAAGAGGAAGGTGGTTATTATGCTCCATTTTTATTTGAAGGATTATTAAAACAATTTCAGGAGATTGGTTTAGGAACACTCGTATCAACAAGCAATGGATTAGTGCTATTTGCGGAAACAAAGGCAAAACATAAAATCGATAAATTACGCACTAAAATTTCCGCCTTACTTCCGCAGGAAATACAAGAAATTAAATTTGTTGATTACATCCCACGTGATCCGAGGCATCATTCTAAAATTGATTATGGAAAATTAAGAGCACTTTATGGATAGGTAGTCAGGTAGTCAGGTAGTCAGGTAGTCAGGTAGTCAGGTAGTCAGGTAGTCAGGTA
>CAYXQH010001073.1:0-1589 GCA_964467425.1 uncultured Saprospiraceae bacterium | reverse complement strand
ATTTACGATCTCCCAAGAATCAATAAAATTTAATTTCCAACAATCTTCTAACAATCCGCTGAAATCCTTGATAACAAACTGTTATTATTTTTTTTCTACATATTATTAAAATAGAAAATACTAAATCTACCCTATTTATGGTATAATAATTGGACAAGCTATTTCCGTAAGTCCAAAAAACAACCCTTCTACACAAAATCTACCTATTAGAATCCCTCCTTCTAATTTAGCAGAGAAATATCAAGTACCAAACCCCCTTTGAGAAATTCCTAATAGACCAGCTCTATTAGATTATTAAAATTTAAATCAACTGGTAAGATGTTAAAAACTAAACAACTCAAAGTTTTACTGCTATTTCTATGTCCTTTATTTTCCTATGCTTCAAGCTTAGACTTTTCAAAACCTAATTCAAATCTTCCTTCTACAACTGAGACAGCGAAGTCTTCTCCTACTGAAGAAGATTGTACCTTATCAAGTTATTTTGGTTACATAACAGATTATAATGGTTTTCAAGTAAGCTGTTTTGGAACTAACGATGGTCAGGTTGAATTGATCGCTACCGGTGGAATGGAGCCATATAGTTACATATGGTCAAATGGAAGTACAAGTCATAACCCTGCCGATTTGCAAGCTGGGTTTTATGAAGTTACAGTCACTGATGATGCGGGCTGTACCACTACAAATTTTATTTCACTTACAGAACCAAGTGCATTTATAATAAATGTTACTACGGTGAACGAAAGTGCTCCGGGAGCCTCGGATGGAAAAGCATTTTCAAATGCTACTGGTGGTGTTGGCCCAAATTGGATTTCCTGGGAAAACCTGACCACTAGTCAAACTTATAATGGAGATTCAATAATCAACGTACAAGGCGGCACATACGAAGTCATCGCACAAGATGCTAATTTATGTGTGGATTCTTCCATTTTCGAATTACTGATAGATCCTCCAAATTGTAATGGCCTTGCTGTAGTCATACAAACAGATACTCCAATCATGTGTGCCGGCGAAAGTACAGGCGCTTTGCTTGCAATTCCAACAGGAGGCACACCACCTTATTCGTTTAATTGGGATAATGGCGTATCGATCGATTACAATGCTAATATACCTACAGGAAACTATACCGTCGTTGTTACTGATTCATTAGGCTGTGCGGTTACAGGTGTTCATTTTTTAGACGACCCTTTGCCTATGATTTTAACGCCGCATTCTCTCTATGAGACAAGCCCTGGAAGCGCAGATGGTATGGCATGGGTAGATGTTCAAGAAGGAACCGCTCCCTACTTTTTCAATTGGAGTAATGGTGGGTATGGAGATACTATTACAAACTTAAACTCCGGATATTATGATGTAACCGTTAATGATATAAATGATTGTTTTGCCTATGCTACAGTTTTCGTAGATTCTATTTCTATCAGCTGTAATACCCTGACAGGTACGATTATGGAAAATCAATTAATTAGTTGTGCAGGTGCCGGTGATGGAGAACTTCAAGTTATTCCAACGGGGGGAACGCCACCATATACCTATAACTGGGATAATGGTACAACGACAGAAATAAATAACGGACTTTTCGCTGGCTCTTACTT
>CAYXQH010001072.1:0-1591 GCA_964467425.1 uncultured Saprospiraceae bacterium | reverse complement strand
AATTTAGCCCCAACCTGAAAACTGGTTTTGCTTCGACTGTTTTTCCATCAGGAATCGTATCTCCAGCCACAACAGAAGGACTATTGATCGTGTTTCGTTCATAACGCATACCGCCAGATATATTCAGCTTGTCTAAAAGCTTTTTGTCTAATTGAATATAACCAGCAAGATTTTTAGTAGAGTAAGTCGTATCTCCATAAATCTCTGCTTGAATATTGGTTCGTATCCCAACCACACCAGTAGTCAGTACTAAATCCGAATCCTCAAATGTCTTTTGATATTGATATTCGCCGTAGAATAATTGTGATTGATTAGATTGATTGCCATCGTTTTTATTGAGGATATCATAGTATCGAGTCAGGACTTTATGACGATTTCCTTTTTCATCGAAATAAGTTAAAAAAGGATCAATATTTATACGAGTTGGTCTGCTGGTGGAAAAGGAAGTAGTGTCCCCTCGAAGCGCATCATCTCCCCAATCTTTCCAATAAAAATAACTGGCACTATTTCTTGTATTAAAATTCACATTCACTCCGACGGCAAGATTTTCTTTGATTCGATAGCGTAAGTTTGTCGTTAAACGTCCTGCTCTTGACCAGGTTCCTTCTCTAAAGCTGTTGGTGTACGAACCCAAACCGCTAAACACTAAATCAAACTTATTTATTTTTTGTTTATGCGAAAAGTTCAAACCTGTCGTAAAAGGTTGCTTATCATACCAGATCATTTTTTTATTCTTTGGGTCTAAAAAAGAGGTATAATAAGTCGCAATTTTAGTGACCGGTTTACTCTTTGCATATCCTGTTCGAATATTAATGATCCCGTTCATAGCTGATGAACCATATAGCGCAGAAGCCGCTCCTTTAATGACTTCAATCTGTTCCACATTTTCCACGGGGTAATCACTCCAGTTTGGACGCCCAGCATCTGGTTGCAAAGCTGGAATATCATCGACTAATAATAATACGCGACTACCAGCTCCATAAGACCATCCGGATCCGCCTCTAATATTTGCCTGACCGCCAATGATATTTAAACCTGGTACTTTACCTAACACTCCTGAAACAGAAGTAGCATTGGTGGATTCTATTAACCGAGGTTTGACGACTTCTAATGAGACCGTTACTTCACCGAGTGGTTTTTCAAATTTTCCACTAGTGACTGTTGCGGTTTGAAGGATAGTAATATTTTCAGAAAGCGTAAAATCCAGAGGCAGCGTTTCACCGGATTTCACCGTAATGGTTTTAGAGTCTTCCTGGTAACCAATATAGTTGACGACTAGGGTATAAGTCCCTTCAGGAACAAGCAATTGATAATTCCCATCAAAATCACTCGAAACACCTTTATCTCCGACTTTAATGTTTGCACCTATAAGAGGTTCTAGACTATTTGTATCGGAAATTTTGCCTTTAATGGTGGCATCCTGTGCAGATAAATCGCTAAGGCAAGTAAGTACTAAAATACTGATGATCAGTAGGTTTGTAAAAAAAGATTTCATCTAATTGAGATTTAGAATGTAACTAGAAAGGGTGCCTCGGATTGTTCAGTGTGGGAAAGAAACGTGTAAAAAACGACTATCAAAAATAGTTTATTG
>CAYXQH010001071.1:0-1593 GCA_964467425.1 uncultured Saprospiraceae bacterium | reverse complement strand
TATAAACCTGATCCAAAAGTGTATGAATATGCCATCAATCAAATAGGAGAGGAGATTGGAAAAATAGTTTTCTTTTCATCCAATCAATGGGATGTGTCTGGTGCCAGTACTTTTGGTTTGGACACCGTATGGATAAATCAATATCAGGAGACAAAAGAGGTTTTACCATTTGGTGCTACAATGGAAACGGCGTCTCTAAGTCAATTGATTTATTAAGACACCTGCGATCTAATCCAGTCTTCATAAGCTTCATTGGCTTCGACTTCGAACTTCATAATGCATGGAACTTCATAGGGATGAATTTCTTCAACTTTTGATTTTAATTTTTCCCAATTTTCCGGAATAGTTTTAACAATGGATACAAATTCGTTTTCGGATTCTATAATTCCTTTCCACCAATATGCACTTTTGATTGGAAAAATATTTGCGCAGGCTGCAAATTTATTTTCTACGAGGTAGTTTGATAACTTTAGGGCTGAGATTTCGTTAGCATGAGTGATATAAACAATAATAAAGCTCATTTTGAAAATTGATTTTACAAAAGAAAAGGAAAGTTTAAAGATAGAAAACAATCGAATGAATAAAGAGCGATTGGAAAAGTGGGTTATTGGATTACTTCAGCTCGCTGTTGTAGCTGTGTTTTTAGGTCGTGCCTGGCAACATCTTGTTTGGGATGCTCCGTTTCGAACCTTGCTTTGGGATGAAGGGATCATGAAAAGGGTAGTGGAAGGTATTTTTGGATTACCGTGGAACGAATATATAACAAGCCCGAATACGGATGAAAAAATTCAAGGCTTGATCAAAGGATTCGGTTGGTTTTATGTGGTTTGCGCTTTTATGGCATTAATGATCAAAAGATGGAAAAAAGTTGCTGGAGCATTTATGATTCTAGGATCTGTGAGTTTGATCATATTAGCTATGCTATATTGCAAAGAGCGATTTTTTAGTCTAGGACAGTTTTTAGAATATAGCTTACAATTTTTATCTCCATTGTTCTTGTTTTATGTTGCAAAACAAGGCTTTATTTCCAATCGTCTATTATTTTACATGAAGCTAGGAATAGCTTTCACCTTTGTCTGTCATGGTTTATATGCGATTGGTTATTATCCCAGACCAGGTTACTTTACTGAAATGACTATGCTTATTTTAGGAATTGATGAGCAACTAGCTATTCAATTTTTAAAAACAGCAGGTATCCTGGATTTTGTTATTGGAATTGGAATCTTTTTACCTTTTCGATTTTCAAAATGGATCATTCTCTACGCAATTCTATGGGGCTTCTTTACAACTATTGCGAGAGTATGGGCTTATGTAGAAATTGAGTATTTTTTAGAAACAGCAAAACAATGGACACATGAAAGCGTTTATCGAATGCCACATTTTTTAATACCAATCATCGTATTTTATTGGCTATCAAAAAAAAAGTAAACAAATCCAATCTTAGCAGCTTATAGTCTACAGCACAAATAATTTCTTTACAGAAATCGTTTTATCACCTTGTATAAAATGGATAAAATAAGGCCCAGGGTTTATAGAAAGGTTTAGAACATTAAGGCCTTGCTCCAGATCACCTTTCGAAAGCATCAACTCCCC
>CAYXQH010001070.1:0-1593 GCA_964467425.1 uncultured Saprospiraceae bacterium | reverse complement strand
ACTCCCCCGAAAGCTAAACAATAGAAACACTATAAAACTTAACGACCACACACTATGGAACTTTTTTTATTACTGTCGATAGGCTTGTCTATCGTTGCATTTATCTCGCTTGCCTTAAACCAAGACCCGGCTGCAGAGTCAATTTCAGATCATAATATTGAATCTACATTTCCATTAGAGTCATTGATGATGACTTCTAATAAGATGAGAATGTTGAAACTAGAGGATCAACTTATTGCGCAAGATATGGATCCTTTTGGCCAACAACGCGCCAATATTTCTGTATCTCCAGCAAAAGAAATGTATATGGAAATGCCTGTTGAAGCAAGTCAACCTTAATAAAAATTAAACCGATTACACTATGATTAACCGCCCACAAATTGTCATGCTTTTGTTTTGCTTATTAGGTATGTCTTTGACATTAAATGGACAAACAGAAGACAAACCAATTCTAGTGAATGTTGAAACATTGGAAAGAGACTTTAATAAACCGAAAGAAAAACCTAAAACAGCTAAACCAAGCTCTAAGAAATTGAGCAACGATTTTTTTAGGCATCATAAAAAACTACCAAAGACTTACGAAGGTTATGCGATTGAGCTAACTACTTCAGATTTTCCATTGAGTCGAGATTATCATCTCTTCGAACAATTTGGTCAGGTGTTTTATGATAAAGTGGAAGGACAAGGATATGCCTATATGATCATTGCAGATTTTTCCAGTAAAAAATCATTAGAGCAATATGTTCAAAATGTAGTTATTCACAAGACTTCTGAAGCGAGAATTGTGGAATACAAAAAAGGAAAACGACTAATTAGCGAAATAAAAAATTAAACTAAAGATATTACTCGCTTTGTAAATTTTGCGAATCGAGAAAGAATTTTTGAGACCGAAGACGATTGAAGCTTGTTCCTGTTATAGGGGCAAGCTTTTTTGATTGGATAAAGAGTCAAGAAGGATTAAGTAGGAGAAATTTTCTTATTAGTTTTTCGTATTAGAAAGCGCAGCATTACGAAGTCTTTGCAGGAAGGGGGAGGCAAAAATAAAGCCTTGAAGAATTTCATTATCACTAGCAAGTACTTGATCCTTATTTCCGGTCCAGGCTAATTCGCCATGATATAATAAAGCGATATTTTCACCAATCTCCATCACAGAATTCATGTCATGCGTATTGATAACCGTGGTAATATTATTTTCTTTTGTGATACTCTTGATAAGCTCGTCGATGACAATGGAGGTCTTAGGATCAAGCCCAGAATTTGGCTCATCGCAAAATAAATATTTAGGTTCTAAAACAATAGCCCTGGCAATTCCAACTCGTTTTTGCATACCTCCACTCGTCTCTGAAGGGTATTTGTTATTCACACCAACTAAATCTACTCGCTCTAAACAATAATTGACTCGATCCAGTTTTTCTTTTTTCGTTTTCTTAGTAAACATATCGAGTGGAAAGCGAATGTTTTCTTCAATGGTCATCGAGTCAAAGAGCGCAGAGCCTTGGAAAAGCATTCCTACTTCCATACGAATAGCTCGAATCTGCTTTTTATTTAATTAGAAAAATTTACATCATCATACCAAATATTTCCGGAGGTTTG
>CAYXQH010001069.1:0-1594 GCA_964467425.1 uncultured Saprospiraceae bacterium | reverse complement strand
TCTACCTGTCTACCTGTCTACCTGTCTACCTGTCTACCTGTCTACCTGTCTACCTCTGATTTATCTTCCTTGTGCTTTTAAGATTAGCTCCTGCGTTTTATTTCCTTCCATAGAGCCATCCGGCATATAGAGGATATAATCGAAGATATCGTTTTGATTGGCGTTTACGGTGGAGCCTGCTTTTAAATCCTTTACATAAAAAGGCTCGTTTTGCAGGATACCTTTAATTCCGGAATCTTTCCATTTTGTTACTTCAATCCACATCCATTCCTGATCGCCTTTATCATCTTCAAAAGGTGCTTTTAGTAAAAGTGTATAACCAGGGTCCAGGCCTTTATTAAAAAGTTCTTTTAATTTGGGTAGTTTAGCTTTTGCTTCCTTACTTGCCTTTAATATTTCGTCATCATGATTGATGTGTGCCACTTCTTCTGTAAAGCCAAAGAGGTCAGAGATAATTTGTTCCTGACACATTTGAGGACTTTCAAAGTTTTTATTATCGAAGTTTATTTCTAATAAATTGTTAAGTGGATCACCTTCTTCTGGTGTCCCGGCTTTTAGGGCGAGGATGACTTTCTTTTTTGCATTATCTTCCAGGGAGGCTAGCATCTCATCTCGGAGCATTTTATTTGAAATTTTATTAATGTCGATCAAGATCTGATCCTTATAAATGCTTTGGTTTTTTGAAATATGCTGCGCTAAGATATTGATCAGCGAAATAAACTGGTCGTTATTATAGCAAGAAGAATTATTAATCAGAATATCGGGCAAACCAAATTTTTGCATGCCTAAAGAAATATTTCTACAGAATTCGCCATCTCTGTAAGAATGAATCGAAATTTGCCCAGGAATATAAGGTAGTTCATCTGTCCAGGTTTCGACACGCATTTTATTCCAGAAATCTGGAGTGAAATATTGGCGCGTTTCACCATCATAAACAATCCAGGCTTTATCTTTTGAAACGGTGTATAGCCAATTGACAAATCGCTTGTTCAAATCCCAGGTATCCTTTTTTAATCCAAATAATAAAAAGACAGTGGCTTGATTAGATTTTGCTAACTGTTGCTTTTGTCGATCAGTCAAGCCTTCACCAAAATACTGGAGATATTGAAGGTCGCCGGGTTGATAATCTTTTTGTGCATTTTCATATTGAAAAAAGGAAATTGTATTTTCTGTAATTTCCTCTGGTGTTTTCTTTAGTAGTTTAAGGTCAGAAAATGCTTCTTTGAATGACTTTTTTAATGCCTTCTCATCTAAAGGATCTCCAATAGAATAAAGTCCGAACTCCAGGAAAAAATTGCCATTGGAGATATCACCATTAATTTTAGAATCCTGTGCTTGTCCTATAAAAACCATACAACAGGCGATAAGGGAGAAGAAATACTTCATTGAATTGTGTTTTTGAGTGAACTATCTGGGTGTATACGTTAATTTGGGGAGAATGTTGTCAATGGATGGTATTCTGTATCAAGGTTGTTCAAATGAATATTCATTATTCAATATTGAATATTCATTATTTTTTATTGGATACATCAAACCCCTATATTGACTAGATATTTTTTAACAATACCAAGCTTTCAAAAGGTTATATCTTTAT
>CAYXQH010001068.1:0-1595 GCA_964467425.1 uncultured Saprospiraceae bacterium | reverse complement strand
TTTTTTTTCGTGTATAATGATTCCCATTGACTGTAGGGCGAAATTGAAGTTGATTTTGAGGTTGTACTAAGCTTTCGTTTTCACCTTAAAGGCCACGCTGCGCACGACTTGCACAGGGTGGCCTTTTTCGTCTACCCCATCCAATAGCATCTCTTGCGTACGAGGATCGTCAAAAACCATTTTTAGATTTCGGATGGGTGCTACCGGAACGCCCTTTTGTGTACAAGCTTCTAAAAAGTCTATCGCTAAAACCTGTGCGGTAGCATCGTTTAGTTGTCGCATTAGTTCGGAGCGATGTGTCAATCGAGCCGCATTATTATTAAAACGTACATCCTCTTTTAAATTAGATAATTCCAACACCTCTAGCAATTTTTCAAACTGGCTTTCCGTTCCGGTAGACAAAATAATTTCTTGTTTATCTTTTGTTATCAAGATATCGCCATACGGAGCAATGTTCGGATGTTGGCTGCCCATACGTTGAGGTAGATGTCCTGCGTTGAGCCAGTTGCTCGCTTGATTGACTAGCGACGCTACCCCACTATCGTAAAGCGTTGTTTGTACCTCGCTGCCCTGACCAGTACGCTCTCGGTGTAGCAAAGCGAGGAGGATACCTTCCTTTAATTGATGAGCGGTGAGTACATCTATTAAGGCCACGGGGAGTTTGACAGCGCTTCCGCCTTCAGGTCCATTCATCGACAACCAGCCTGTTTCTGCTTGCATAAGCACATCAAATCCAGGACGATTATCGTCAGCCCCATAAGCAGAAATATTGGCGTAAATAATCGAGGGGTTGATAGATTGTATTGTTGTGTAGTCCAGTCTTAGTTTTTTCGCCGAGTCTGCTTTAAAATTAGAAATCACCAGATCAGCCGTTGCGAGATGTTTGGCTAACGACTCAAAGTCTTTTTCGTTATTTAGATCTAACAATAATTTTTCTTTACCCCAATTGATACTGTGGTAATACGCAGAATCCATGGTTGACTTATCTTCTGAAGGCAACTTCCATTTACGCGTCACATCACCGTTGGTGGTTTTATTTTCTATTTTGATGACCTTGGCTCCCAGTTCTGCGAAGAACATTCCTACGGATGGGCCAGCTAAGACAGAGGCGAGTTCGATAACTTTAAGGTCTTTGAAGAAGGTGGAGATGTTTAGTTTTTTTGTGTACATACTTGACGAATTATCGAAACCAATTTGCTGCTTGCTTCTTTCTTTCTTCGAATGCGTTAGAAGGCGCGAATAAAGAATGCCAATATCCAAAGGCAAATAGCAAGAAGCAAAAAACAGCTATAACGAAAAAGCCACCGCAATCAGTTGATTACAGTGGCTTTTTCAATTAACTTTAAAGATTATCTTTTTTTCTTTTTTCTCGGCTTACCCTTGTCGTCCAAGAATTTGCCTTCTTTCATTTCACCTAAATAAGTAACATCTCTCATTCGTTGATATTGCTCCATTAAATGATCAATTTCTTTTTTTGTTTCACGGTGGATTTTAATACCTCTTCCGTGACTTCCGCCACTTAATTCGATGTAAAATCCGTCTTTCAATTTTGGTGGCTTCAATGATGGTCTTGCCATAATCGTACAAAATTTTTT
>CAYXQH010001067.1:0-1601 GCA_964467425.1 uncultured Saprospiraceae bacterium | reverse complement strand
GAATTTAAATGAAAAATAAAAACTAACTCAGCCAAAATGACACCACAAAACAACCTTAAGTGACTTTTTGTCACTAAAAATTTGCTTATTTCGGAAACTCTGACTTGAAATTTGGAATGGTACAGGACTTGATGAAGGAATAAGTGTAACCGCGAGAGATCGCACCTTAATTTTTAAAAACAAAAAAATTTATATTATGAATTATTCAGCAAAAAGAAATCGACGTAGAAGAAATGCATTTTTTCCAGCACACTTTAATGCCTTTTTTAATGAAATAGCGAAGGCCAACACCTTTGTCAATCAAAGACCAGCCGTCAATGTATCGGAAACGAAAGAACATTTTACGTTGGAAGTAGCGGTGCCGGGCTTGAAAAAAGAGGATATCAATTTGAAGGTGGAAGAAGAGACATTAATCATTAGTGCGAAGAAAGAAGGAGAAACAGAGGAGACGAAAACGAATTATTCTCGACGAGAATTTGATTTTACTAATTTTGAGCGTCGGTTTCAACTAAATGAGACCATTGATTCAGAAAACATCAAAGCCAATTTTGAGCGTGGTATCTTAAATATCGTCTTACCGAAGATAATAGAGGAGACAAAGGATACGAATCGTAAAATTGAAATTAAGTAATAGGCTTTAGGCTAAAAAAACACCAAGACTTATTCTGACTTTCTTGTCAGATGGTTTATTTTGATTAGAACGGGTCGGAAGCGAGTGCTTCCGACTTTTTTATTTTTATGAAGGTTACTTCCGCTTCACCTTAATTTTCTTTCCGGCTTTGAGTTCGTAAGGATCATTGACATTATTAATCACCAGAATATCACTCATTGAAACACCGTTAAACTTTTCTGCAATTTCGTGCAACGTTTCGTTTTTTCCAATCAAATAGTATAGATATTCATTATCTCGAAGAACAGATTTCGGAGGAAGAAATTTTAGTTGAGGTAATGCCTGTTTTTCTGCTTGAACAGTAGCTGAAGATGGTCTTGATGACTTCTTTTTCTTTACAATGATATTTGGCTTTTTAGAAATCACAGGTCTTACACTAAGGGTTGCCACAGGATTTAAAAGATTAAATTTTGGACTACTAACCAATTTTGGCGTATAAATCCGAAGTTCTTTTCCTGGTTGTAGATTATAAGAACGTTGATTCCAAGTCTTCAAATCCGCTACAGTTACCCCGTAATAAGCTGCAATACTCTCGTAAGTTTCACCTGCAAAGACCGTGTGAACAGAGGTATTTTTACCTTCACTATAATCAATCATCACGGGTGCTGGAATCGGCTTAACGTTAATTCTTTTCACCTCGGAGTCTGGACGACCCAAGTAACTTAACAAACTACCCATATACTGGTTTGGTAGAACTAAGTTGCTACCTTGGCGGCTGTTGGGAATATAACGCTTCTTATAAGAAGGATTAAGTTGTTCGATAAGGGTCATTGGTACACCCGTCATTTGCTCTATTTCGTAAAAACTAATTTTTTTATAAATCTTAATTAGTTCAGTCATCTGGAGATCAATATCTGGATAAACGGGTACGAGATTATGTTCTGGGTAATAATTAACGACATAAGTTGCCGCAATAAACGCAGGTACATAG
>CAYXQH010001066.1:0-1601 GCA_964467425.1 uncultured Saprospiraceae bacterium | reverse complement strand
GTTTGATTCGATCAGCGCTTTCAAAAGAAGCACAACAATTCTGGAATCAGAACAGAATCGAAATATGTAATGGCATTATTTATAATGGAAAGTTTGAACGTTACTTTCAATTATTTTCAAAACGAATTTTGCCTTTAATTCATAACAAAAGTAAAGTTGAACAATTATTACAGAGTAAGAATGCCAATGAGCAGGAAGAGTTTTATGAAAAACATTGGAATACCCGACGTTGGAAATGGCTTTTCCGCTTATTTTTTAGCCGAAAACTAATGGGTTGGTTAGGTCGCGATCCTGCTTTTCTAGATCAGGTCAAAATACCTGTTGCTGAATTTATTTATAATAAAACAGCAGAACATTTGAAAAGTAAAAAGGCGCAATCAAATCATATACTTGATTTTGCATTAACAGGAAGATTTCAAAAAAACCTCCCCCATTATGTACGTGAAGGGAATTACGAAATCATCCAAAAAAATCTGGATCGATTAGTTTGTCAAGAAGGATTAGCCGAGAGTGCTATTCAGGAATATGGTCCTTTCGATTATTTTAATCTTTCTAATATTTTTGAATACCTCAATGAAGAGCAGTTTTCAAAAGTAGCGCAAGATTTAACTAATGGAGCGAATCCAGGTGCAAAAATGGCTTATTGGAATCTAATGGTAGAGCGGAAAATCTCAACGATTTCTACTCAAATCACCACAGAAAGCCAGTTGGTACAATTACAGCAAAACGACAAAGGATTTTTCTATCAACAGTTTATGATTGAGAAAATGGTAGCATAATCAAGGATGGAAGGTGAAGAAGCTTATGAAATCTTATTCTTAATTAAAAGCAAAAGTCATGACATTACAATTGATAAATTTATTCAAATTTTCAGGAGCTTATTTATTGTTGTTTGCAATGGCAGAATACTTCTACCATCAGCTTCGACAAAAAGCGGAAACTACTCGAAAGATCGTTCATATTGGAGGTGGGGTTTTAGCTTTGAGTTTTCCATTTTTCTTTAAAGAAGCAGCACCTGTATTTATACTTTGCGGGAGTTTTTTACTCCTTTTAATCCTAAGCAAAAAATTCAACCTATTGCCATCCATAAATGCGATAGATCGGATTAGTCGCGGCAGTTATTTATTTCCAATTGCCGTAGCAGGATCATTTTATATAGCGATACTTTTGAAAGTGCCATTATTATATTATCTGCCACTTTCTATTATGGCTTTTGGTGATCCAATGGCCTGCATTGTTGGAAAACGTTTTCCGATTGGCCCCTATAAAACGAAGTATGCAAATAAAACGATAGCTGGTTCCACCGCTTTTTTTATCACTGCATTTATTTTGAGTCTTTTATTCCTGGGGTTTACTAATCAAGATTTAAAAGTTTCTTTGATCCCGGCAGCAGCTTTATTAGCACTAGGAACGACCGTAGCAGAAGGGATTACTGGTAAAGGGTATGATAATCTTAGCATTCCATTTACCGCAGCTTTGATTTTGTATTTTTTATAAAAATGAATCCAAATGATAGTTCATATTAAATCTGAAGATCAGCAATTACATAAACTAGAGCAGGCTCCAGCAAGCTGGAGAAATGACTTTAGTACAGAACACCT
>CAYXQH010001065.1:0-1609 GCA_964467425.1 uncultured Saprospiraceae bacterium | reverse complement strand
AATATCCAGACATTCAATATCCGGACATAATGTCGGATAATAAAACTGTTATGAGTATCATGTTTAAATCCCTAAGAATATTGTGTTGCGTTATTTGTATATTAATACTGTCTATAGCAGAGTCTTCGAGGTTTGTTGAAGAGTTAAAGCAAGATGGCCCTTCCCTAATGATTTTAGGGGCATTGGTCCTATTGGCTATAATTTTTCTCCAAAGTCAGTTGTATCTATACGTGTTGCCAAAGAAATTGAGAAAAGGGTTTCCCTTGAAAAGACCAACATATGATCTAGACAGCTTTTTCAAGGGTTCTGTGGGGCTAGGTTATTTATTTGTGGTGAGTCATATAGTAATGATGGTCAAGGACCATTTTCAGGGAGGTACTCTTATTTTTGGCGTATCGCTTATATTTTTCGGTACAATTTCAAAAATCAAAACTGCGATTTCGCTAGCATTTGAAGAAGATGATCAATAAAACTCATAACAAGTTCGCAAAGTTTGCTACGTTCGTTTCACTCACTGCGCGGGACGCCGCTGCGCTGCGCCCCTTGCAAAGGCGTTATATAGGCTACGCTTAATGCCAGTAATTGAATTTGCCAATATTCCCAAGCATGCTCAAGATGATCTTGTTAAATGTTTTGATCTTATTAAAAGATCAAAATCTACAAATGATTTCGACGAAGATAAAATTTGGTTGGCTTTTCCAGTATTCGCACAAAAAAGTTTTGTACGCTTGGAAAAAGGGGATTCCGCTCAAGAAGAATGGGATTTCTTATCTTGGATAGATGCCATTGGTAATTCTGCTATCACTTATCAAACATTAGAGTTTTTCCATGAATCTTCAGGTAAGCTGAGTTTTGAACAATCGTCATGGCCTTCAGGTGGCCTAGAGGCCACAGAAGAATTAATAAAAGTGTTCGGCGGAACAATTCGGAGTAATAATGCTATATAACAAGTTCAAAAACTACCAATCGCTGCGCTCACTCGGACGCGCAAAAAGCGCGCGCCCGTTTTAAAGGCGTTATGTTTACTAGATATGAGCAACTTAAGAAATTCTAATCTTCGAAAAAGAGATATTAGAAAGTTAATTGACCTAAAGGCTCCTCATCTTAAATGGGAAGAAGGGAGTACTGAAAAAAACGAATGGGTTTATATCTCTGAAGAAAAACCAAAGTTTCAAGAAAAGTTAAATGCATGGCTAGCTTCAAAGCGCATTTCATCTGAGAATGAGTGCTTAACGTTCGATGATTCATTTAGCGAATCATCAAAAATCACTTGGAAAGAAGTGATGAATGAAAATTTAAAATACATTGAAGGAAAAAACATTTCAGTCTATGACATAGACTTGAAGTGGGTTCTACAGTTAACTACATTAGGTGTTGCACGTTTTGGTAGGTATAAATCAAGTGAAAAAACATAACAAGAAGCAAAACTCTGCCTACGGCAGTTCGGACGCGCTAATCGCGCGCCCGTTTGCTGGGCGTTAGTGCTACTTTTAAATATGAGTTAGTAGTTTCGTAGGTAAGAATATAGTTTTCTCTTTCTAATTTGGTTTTAAGCCGAATTTAGAATAGGAATGAAAAGGTCATTTTTTTCTGGTCACTTTCTGCTAGA
>CAYXQH010001064.1:0-1611 GCA_964467425.1 uncultured Saprospiraceae bacterium | reverse complement strand
AGCTTTTATTAGGGATATCCTTTTTATAAAAATTGAGTTTTTAATCAATAATTAATTTTTTAGGATAAATTTTGTTTTCTGTACTTAACTCCATTATGTACAAACCCTTTGGCAAATAATTAACAGAAACAGGCTGTCCAATATCCGCATCTATCTTTGAATAAACATTTTTACCGCTAAGGTCATATATTCTAACATTTACAGGGCTATCTATATTGATTGTGTTTATAGAAAACTGCCCTGAGCTAGGATTAGGAAAAACATTAATTGTTTGTTCATTAATTTCTTCACTTAAGCCAACCGTAACAGGTGATAGTTTCATAATCCAAAGGTCATCACTGCCTGAATTTTCATTGAAATCTCCGTTACTAGAATAGGTATTGCCTGTTGCTATAAAACCTCCATCAGTAGTCTCTTTAATATCAAAGCATTGGTCAATTCCAGAACCTCCATAATTATCTTCCCATTCCAGATTTCCATCATCGTCTATTTTGAAGATCCATATATCGATTAAGCCTGTATTTTGTGTTACATCTCCATTATTCGATCTTGTCCAACCAGCTACCACAAAACCACCAGTCGAAACTTTATAAATAGATTGGGCTCGATCTTCATTCCCTCCTCCGTAATTCTTTTCCCATAGTAGATTTCCATTGCTGTCTAATTTTAACAACCATATATCTTGCCCCCCATAATTATTACCAACATCTCCATTATTTGACCTTGAATAACCTGCAACAAGATAACCTCCATCATCAGCTACCTGAATTGAACGACTTATATCCTCACCAGTTCCTCCATAAGCCCGTGACCACTCTAATTCTCCAGTAGCATCCATTTTGATTACCCAGACATCATCATCTCCATTGTTTGCTCCTATATCACCATCATTGGAACTACTACAGCCAGTAGCTATAAAACCTAAATCACTTGTTTGCTGGATAGAAAATATTTCGTCATTTTGACTACCTCCATATTGCTGTTCCCATTCTAAATTTCCTTGTGCATCTAATTTTCTAAATAATCCATTACTAGGAGAACTTGTTCCAAGGCCATTGGAATTACCCGCTATTATGTATCCACCATCTGCTGTCAAAGAAAGTGACGTTGAAAACGGACCGATAAGTCCATAAAATTGTTGCCATTCGATTGCTCCTTGCGAATTCAATTTTACGAGTACAAAATTCTCGCTTCCGGTTCCAACATCCGAAAGCGATCCTGTAATCACAAATCCATTGTCTGAGGTTTGCTTAATATCATATGCTCTATTAAAATATTGATTTGTGCCTAGATTCACTTGCCATTGAACTGCTCCATTAGCATCGACTTTATGAATCAACCAATCTGCATCCCCGAAACCTACATCCTGGCCGCCAGCCGTAACATAGCCACCATCATTGGTCTGAATTACTGCTAATCCAATTTCGGGATCTGCACCTCCATAGGTATAAATCCAGTCAATTTGAGGTTGGGCAAATGCGGTATTAATGATAAACAAAAGCCCTATAAAAAGAGGGAAAGTCTGAAGTATACTGCTGTTCATTTCGAATTGTTTAAACATAGAATTTATTTTTTTGATGTTCAGAAACTCAAATATGAAATAATGTATGG
>CAYXQH010001063.1:0-1616 GCA_964467425.1 uncultured Saprospiraceae bacterium | reverse complement strand
CCTCTAACTCCTCGTATGTTTGTAGATATACAAGATGTTCATTGAAATAATTGATAACTTAGAATCTCCATCGGTGAAAGCGTTCTAACTCCAAGCAACTGTTTAAGTATGCAGACCTTCAGATTTCCTTCACCTTTGGAGTTCTTTAGAGACAGAATAGCATTTAAGGCAGTAGTTGAAAATCACTTCTAGCTAGAATAATTGCACGAGGTTAGTCGACGGAGAACATTTTTTATTTCTTAATCATCAATGCTTTATTTATGAAAATCATCAAGCAAAATTTAGGGATAGATATAGATTCCAAAACACTTAAAGTTTCTCTTCAACAATTGATGGAAGACTTATCCATCAAAATAAAAGGAAGTCGGACTTTTAAAAACACCTTAAAAGGTTTTCAAGATTTAGAGGAGTGGTTAAATAAAAAGAGAGCCACCGATTTATTGTTAAACATAACAATGGAAGCAACAGGAGTTTATTACGAAAACTTAGCGTATCACTTTGAATCAAAAGCATTGCATGCCGTTCATGTGGTTTTACCTAACACTAGTAAAGCCTATTTAAAAAGTCTGAATTTAAAATCAAAAACGGACGAAATTGATGCTAAAGCGTTAGCTCAAATGGGCTTAGAAAGAACCTTAGCGATTTGGAAACCAATGAGCCATCAAATGCGCAAGATCAGAAAACTAGTAAGAGAACGAGTTCGATTAATGAGAGAGAAAACATTGGTTTCCAATCAGTTACATGCTGAGTCAGCTTCTTATCATCCCAATGCTGACAGTGTTAGTCGTTACAAGGAGCGTATCAAATTTATAAAAGCACAGATTAAATCAATTGAAAAAAATCTAAAACAAGGAGTTAACTTAGATAGTAATCTTTGTCAACGTATTAAAAATGTCTGCACTGCTAAGGGAATAAAATTTATCACTGCGATCGGTGTAGTAGCAGAATATAATGGTTTTGTACTTTTTGAAAATCGAAACCAGGTTGTTAGTTTTGCAGGATACGATGTAGCAAAAAATGAAAGTGGAACGTCCATAAAAGGCAAGCCAAAAATGTCTAAGAGAGGAAATTCTTATGTTCGACAAATGTTGTATATGCCAGCGATGAGTGCAGCTAGATCAGACAAACATCACAAGGATTATTATACTAGAATTGTAAATAAAACAGATATTAAAATGAAGGCAAATGTTGCTATACAACGTAAGCTACTTTTATTAATTTATGTGTTGTTTACCAACAATGTTCCTTTCGACCCAGAGCATGTATCGAAGACCAAAGAAAGATTAGAACCTAAAAAGGTCGAACAAAATATAGTTGAATTATTGCTAGAAGAATAAAAAATTGTAGACAGAATATATTTATCCTGCCTACTCTGGATAGCTTCTTTTACAAAAGCTTCCTTTTTATCAAAGTTATCAATTTTTCTTAAAAAAAGCTTGCTTTTTCACATAGCATCTGAAGGAGAACCCATCCCGCAGAATCTCTTTAAAAGGAGAACGTTAATTAAAAGTGAGAAAATTAGGTCTTTACATAGAATCTATTTAAAAATGACTAAAAAAATCATCTTATTCTGTTTTCTATTTATTACCAGTGGACAATTGGCTGCACAGATAATT
>CAYXQH010001062.1:0-1621 GCA_964467425.1 uncultured Saprospiraceae bacterium | reverse complement strand
CTGCTATGCAAGGATTTTTTAAGAAAAACTGAGATCAAAATAACCTCGTCCAAATGACCAACTTATTCTTTTGTCGTTACTTAACTATATAAAAAAAGCCGACTTGATTAAATCAAGTCGGCGATAAATGTTTGTATACTTTTAACAAATTTGAACATTACTGATACAGATGCTATCATAACCAGAAATGCTAGATTTTCATCGAAGATATGTTGTTATTTAGTAATTCCTGCAAGAAGTTGTTCTTGCTCTCGAATAAATATTAAACCGATGTTTAAAATTAATAGCCCAAAGATCATTAAACCCCATTGACTCATTGTAGGGACAGTGGCTTCACTCCAAACTCTAACTTCAAATTGTACAGTTTCTGCACATCCAGCGTCTCCAGATGTAATTGTATAGGTAGTAGTTTGTGTAGGACGTAGGCAAAGGTTCTGTCCACTTTGGCTTACACCAGTCATTGGAGAAACAGTAAAGGTACTAGCAGTAGCAGTACTTACCGTAATACAAGCCGACTCTCCTGGATTAATATCTGCATCCACTTGTGATAAAGATGGTTTACAACTCCCGAAAGTCATTCCTGTCATAAACGACATTACTTGATTAAAAGCATCAAAATCATGTAAACAATCAGGATCTGATGCTAATCCATAGCCAGGATCATCGTAATCAAATATAATTTGTGTACCGATATTTCCGGGATTATATACAGTAATATTTCCATTTCCATCAACGCCAGGTATTCTTCCGTCATCCTCAAAATCTACTTTTTTGTCACCATTTGCGTCTGGAAAATTTGCGTAGAAAACATCACCTTCCATTCGGCGACTCCCAGCTTCGGGTGTATTTCTGATATTTGCATTCGTAACCCCTTCTTGAAAGATCTTTGTTGGATCTTCAAATGTATATTCATTATTACCAAAACCTGAAATCACTGTAATTTGATCAATGTAAGAGAATCGACAGGTATAATTATCATTATCAGTAGGACCAAAACATGGACTGGCAGGATCAGTATTTTCAAAAGCATAATCCATATCTCCTAAAATGTAAGTGACATTCTCTAAATCGTCTCCATTATCTAATTCTAAAGTAAACCTCATATTAGAGCTAGGATCTCTTAAATAAGTAACATCATCACCATTTCTTTCTCTACCAAGAAAAGCAAAAGATAATGCTGCTGCGCCACCGAATTGCTCCCTGATTTTAGTTCCATTAGCATGAAATTTAGAGGCTCCTGTGGCAAAAGCAGGACCGCTGTTGTCTGCTGTTAAGTAATTGATCGGTGTACTACCTTCTGGGCCACCAGAAATGGTCATTGTAATTTTATATCCAAAACCAGCTTCTGCTCTTTCATCCGTATTTTCTAGTACATTTCCAGTAACCTCTGTTACTTGTTCATTGACAAAATTGAATATTGGCTCATCTTTTTCAAAGTCAATAATGTATAGAGGGGATTGTGCATTTACTATAATGCCTATCAGCATAAAGCAGTAAAGTAGAATTATTTTTTGCATGGTATTAAAAGTTGTAAAAAGAAAAAAAAAATTGATTTGTGTATTGGAGGGGATCGACTATCTGTTCGAGGAACATATATGTTTATAATATCCTACAAATAGGT
>CAYXQH010001061.1:0-1623 GCA_964467425.1 uncultured Saprospiraceae bacterium | reverse complement strand
ATACGATAGAATTCAATTTAATAAAAAAGTACCTCACCTATCGTATCGAATTACTACTTAAGTTGTAACATTTATTTTTTTTACGTTCCTTAGAGGGATTAAACTCCTTCAAGAATGAAAAATAAATCAAAGCAAAATCAAGAAAGCTTAGAGATTGACAGGCTGCATGGCTTTATAAAACATGAATTCAAGCAATTTATAGATTCGAGAAATAAGAATACAAGTATAGATTTGGATGATGCACTAATGAGTGGCTATTCCATGTTCTCCTTAAAAGATAGTAGTCTACTTGAATTTAACAATGAGCGCACAATAAGAGAGGCGAATCTAAAAACGGTATATAAAATCAATAAAGCACCAAGTGATAGTGGAATTCGAGAAATATTAGATCCAGTATCTCCTGATGCCTTTAACTCTATATTTACAGGGCTATATAAACGCCTAAAGAAAGCAGGAATCATCAAAGGTTTTGAATATTTCGACGACTATATATTATGTAGTCTAGATGGGGTACATCATTTTAGTTCCGAGCGTATTTGTTGCGATAAATGTATAGAATATAATAAGACAAATGGAGCAAAAGAGTATCGCCATTACACACTTAGTTCAGTGATAATGCATCCAGATAAAAGCGTCGTATTTCCAATTGCCCATGAAGCAATATTACGACAAGATGGATCAAAGAAAAACGATTGTGAGCATAATGCAGCGAAGAGATTATTACCAAGAATAAAAGAAATATTAGGAGACCAAAAAGCAGTTATAATTGAAGATGCACTTAGCTCCAATGGGCCTCATATTAAGCAGCTAAAAGCAAATGGTTTTAAATTTATTACAAGTGTAAAGCCAAAAGGGAACAAGACGTTATTTAAGCAGTTTGAGGCAGCAAAAGCACGTAAAGACGTTAAATTCTTAGAAATTAAATCGGATAATCTGATTCATCGTTTTTATTATAAAAACAACATGCCACTCAATGAGACTCATGGAGACGTTCGAGTAAATTTCTTAGAGTATTATCAAATTGACACGACAGGTAAAAAGCCAGATAGACACTTCTGTTGGATCACTGATTTTAAACTACATTCTCGCAATGTATATAAAATAATGCGAGCAGGAAGAAGTCGATGGAAGATAGAAAATGAAACGTTTAACACGCTTAAAAATCAAGGCTATAATTTTACCCATAATTACGGACATGGGAAGCAATTCCTAGCGACTGTTTTTATGCTACTAATGATGTTAGCTTTTTTTGTAGATCAAATCCAGCAAGGTCATAATGAGTTATTTCAACGTGCATGGAAAAAAGTACAAACGAAGAAAGCATTATGGAAAAAAGTGCGACAAAAATTTGACGAACTACAAGTTGATTCTATGGAAATGATTTACAAATTAATCATTGGACTAATCAAGGTTCAAGTTATTTACTATGAAGATTCTGATTAATAAAAACTGTTCTTTCTCAATTTTTTTAAAAGGTAATTTTTTAGTAATTAGCAAGCAAGTGTATCCATTTGCCTCTAGAATAGATTTGTCTCTATTGAAAATTACTTGATAAATAACTCTTCATTTGGCATTACGGTAGCCTATGAATTGATAATTCATGATTTTGAACTAATGGAGAGA
>CAYXQH010001060.1:0-1631 GCA_964467425.1 uncultured Saprospiraceae bacterium | reverse complement strand
TGCCAGAGTCTCCACTTTTGACCAAAATCTAGATTTACAGAAGGATGCTTTAACTGGCACTACGGTGAAAAGTGTGGGTTAAATAAAATTCGTACACTTGTGATATGAAAATCACAAAATTTTACGAACAAATCTTGGGTATAGTATTGCCCTGGCAAATAATTGAGGCAAAGATAGATTCCAAGGACAAAAGTGTCCATGTAAATTTGTCTCATAACAAAGGTGAAAAATTTCCTTGCAAGCATTGCAAACAACTATGTTCGGTACATGACCACAACAAAATACGGACTTGGCGACACTTAGATACTTGTGACCATTACACGTATTTACATGCCGCTCTTCCTCGTGTAAAATGTCCAGAACATGGGGTTTGCACAATAGAGCCAAGTTGGTCAAGAGCAAACAGTCGTTTCACTTTGCAGTTTGAGAGTTTTCTGATTGACACCTTACAATCAACTCAAGTTCGTTGTCGCAGCGCCTTACAATTACGGGTATCAGAAGAACAGTTAAAACGAGTACAGGTGCAAGCTGTGCAACGAGGTTTACAACATCGAAAGGCGTTCAAAAACAAATCTTTTCACCTAGTTCGTCATGTTTGTATTGACGAAAAAAGCTTGTTTACTGGTCATCATTATGTTTCTATACTCTACGATGGACAAAAAGGCACCGTACTAGAAGTCGTAGAACATCGAACTCAGCAAGCCGCTCAAAATGCTTTTGTCCAATTAGGAGAATACGTTGATTTACAAGGAGTTCAAGTAGTTACCATGGATATGTGGAAAGCTTTTCAAAACGCTGCAAAAGTATGTGTACCTAAAGCAGATATAGTCCATGACCGCTTTCATCTATCACAATATCTAAATAAAGCCGTAGATATTACCCGACGAGCAGAAAACAAAAAGTTAGTTGCCCTAAAGGATGATAGGTTAAAAGGTACAAAATATTTGTGGTTGAAAAATCCTGATAACTTTACGGATAATCAGCAACAAATGCATGACCAATTGATGCAAGATAAGGCACTTGAAACTGCCAAAGCATGGATTTTAAAAGAAGAGTTTAAAGACTTCTTTAAGTCTCAAACAATTCAACAAGCAACTGATTTTTTCAACGAATGGTCACAGAAAGTTGAGCAAAGTAAAAATGCCCGACTTCTAAAAGTTGCTAAAACTTTTGAAAAGCATCTACAAGGCTTACTTGACTATACAAAACATCGAGCAAGTAATGCAATGGCAGAATGTATTAATACGGCTATTCAACAAGTCAAATCTAAAGCACGTGGATTCAAATCTGCCAAAGCTTTTAGGATTGCCATTTTATTTCATTTAGGCCATTTAGAGGTTTACCCATAGTTTTCACCGTAGTGCCTTTTTATTTTGGAGTTGATACGATATACCTTTATGAAGCGAATGAATTGGGATTTAATTGGTGATTCTATTGCCAATATCCTTACGCTAATAGTGTTTATTGGTATGGAAATCATTTTAGGTATTTTATTTTTGTATCATCTTTATTTCTGGATCTACGAAAATATGAGTATTTGGCATTTGCCCCTCAATTTTGTTACCATTATTAGTTGTATTTTATTGGCAGATTTTGCTTACTATTGGGACCATCGTTTAATGCATAGAATT
>CAYXQH010001059.1:0-1636 GCA_964467425.1 uncultured Saprospiraceae bacterium | reverse complement strand
CCTGTCTACCTGTCTACCTGTCTACCTGTCTACCTGTCTACCTGTCTACCTGTCTTTACCCATGCGTTTTCCCAAATTGCTTCATCACATCAACCAGCACCTGAACACTTTCAATCGGCATCGCATTATAAATAGAGGCACGGAACCCACCAACAGATCGGTGTCCTTTAATACCAACACAGTTTTCATTGCCACAAGCCTCTAAAAAGGCATCATTCAAATCAGCATTGTTTAAAACAAAAGTGACATTCATTAAAGAACGATCCTCTTGGTTTGCAATACCTTTGAATAATGGGTTCTCATCAATCTCTTTATAAAGCAAAGCTGCTTTCTCTTTATTCCTTGCTTCCATAGCTGAAAGACCTCCATTAGCTTTCAACCATCGCATAGTGAGCATGCAAACGTAAATTGGAAAAACCGGCGGAGTATTAAAAGAAGAAGATTTCTTTATATGAGTTGTGTAGTCAAGCATAGTTGGGATTGCTCGTTGGACTTTTCCAAGCATATCTTTTCGAATGATCGCAAGGGTTGTACCGGCTGGTCCTAGATTTTTTTGAGCACCAGCGTAGATCATTCCAAATTTACTAAGGTCTAGTGGACGACTAAATATGTCAGAAGACATATCACATATATATGGTACATCTGTTTCAGGCCATTCATGCATTTGAGTTCCAAAAATAGTATTGTTACTTGTAAGGTGTAAATAACTAAGATCTTGATCAATAGCATAACCTTTTGGGATGTAACCAAAGTTTTGATCTTGCGAAGACGCGATCTCCTGAATGTCACCAAATAGTTTTGCTTCTTTAATTGCTTTGGTAGACCAGGTTCCTGTATTTACATATCCTGCTTTCTTCCCTTGCGGGAGAAGGTTCATTGCAGCCATAAAAAACTGACTGCTTGCTCCGCCGGTTAGAAATAATACTTCATAGTCATCACTGAGTCCTAATAATTCACGGGTAGATTGAAAAGCCTCCTCCATGACTGCTGTAAATTGCGCACTTCGATGTGAGATTTCTAATATTGATAACCCCATTCCCGCAAATTCTTTTGTAGCTGCAGTTGCTTGTTCTAAAACAGTGTCAGGCAAAATTGCAGGCCCAGCAAAAAAATTATGCTTTTTGATTTTCTTATCGATAAGTTCCATTGATTGCGTTTTGAGTTAAGTTTTCTAATAAAGCACAAAAATAGGTTATTTAGATGCTTTATGCTATATATCTGCTTGCTGACTTTAGGTTTATTTTAAAAATTAATAGAATCTGAAGCCTATTTCTTTGAAAGGCAAAATTTTATTCAAAAAATGAATTTTTTTCTTTAGAATTTGTTGGAAAATTAGAAATAGAAAACTAATTTTGCACTCCCGTTCGCAGAGATCATTTTTAGGGGAACTTTATTTCAAGAAAAATCTTAAAAAAAGTTACAATAAATCTTTGTTTTTTTTGTGAATTATAAAGATTGTGTTATCTTTGCATGCCCGTTTGAAGAAGTGGGTTATTTTATTGAAAACATTACTTTGTTTTATAAGATATTATAAGGAAGTCTTTGAAAAAACCTTGATAGGTTTTGGATTAGGTTATCCTTAAGAAAAGTTCATTGACACTGTTGGGAAGCAAGAAAGAATTTCGATTTTTTCAAG
>CAYXQH010001058.1:0-1644 GCA_964467425.1 uncultured Saprospiraceae bacterium | reverse complement strand
TAGACCTCTCCATTGTCAGAAGCGGCACAACCGTTGACATGTTCGATGCGAACCGTATAAACAGTTTGACCAGTTGGCGTGACAGTGACACTTAGGCAATCCGTAATATTTGTAGTATCACAAATTGGAATATTATCGGCAGGTGACCATTGTACATCACTCAAAAATTGCGGTGCATAATTGGACAAAGCCAATAATTGAACACTATCACCAAATGGAATTGGTGTTTGATTGGCGACGATGACCAATTCAACTGTGAGTTCATCTGGCTCAGCAATGGAGAAAGTAATTTGATCTTCGCAGCCAAGGGCATCTTGAACCGTCACGACATATTCACCTGGGCCAAGATTACCAAAAACAGAATGAGATAAAAACGGATTGTCATTCAAAGAAAAGAGTAATGGCGGTGTTCCACCTATGACCGAATCTACCCGAATCGTTCCATCATTATAACCAAAACAACTGATGTCATCAACCGAAGCTCTCAATCGAGGCGCACCAGCACCGCTGGAAATAATAACTTCATCTGTAGCAAAACATCCCGTCGTTGGGTTGGTTGCAGTCAAAGTATAAATGCCTGGTTCAGAAGTTTGGGTATCAAAATTATTTGGATTGATGACATTGCTACCCGTCCAACTGTAAACTACTTCAGATGCATTATTTGCATTTCGGCTTCCGCCTAAAATGGCGATTGAATCGAGGCAAGACAGTTCAACATCTACTCCTGCGTCTGCCTCAGGGGTAGGATGAACTGTAATTTCAATAGTTTGTCTGGTTTCACAACTTAATTCTCGATATTCAACAACCATGAGATGAGTACCGATTCCACTGATATTTGCATCGAAAATACCATTGCCATTTGCTCCTCTGCCAGACCAAGTGGTTGTCCCATTTTGCAAATCACCAGTGATGGTCAAGAAGTCATTGAGGTCAATCGGATCTAATCCTTCGACCAAACAGATATCTGGAATGGCATCAAAACTTAAGGTCATCGTTGGGCAAGGTGGCGTCTGACAAGTGAAACTACTTTCGACTGGCGGACAAGCCGAAAGGGGATCGTTAGCCACGACTGTAATTGTCACTTCTTGGTTTGGTAAAATATCTCCTATTTGTAAACTCAAATCATTTGATTGACTATTTGAAAAGCCAGGAGGAGCATTGTCAATCGTCACATCATATTCGGTTGCACCGACGACTGGATCCCAAGTAAATTCCATTTCCGTTAAATCGGAAGTACAGCTGATAATTGGTGCTTCCAAGGTCGCATCTATTTGAATCGGCATGGTCGTTATCTCAGAAGTACAGCCGTTTCTTTCTGTGGAAAGTGAAATCTGATCAGTCGCTGCAGCCCCCCAAATCAACGAATAAGGCCCAAAAGGAATCGCTCCTAATTGTTCTATCGAACTTCCAAAATCCCACTGAAAAGTCGTGTTTGGAGCAGGGGTGTTATCGAGTTGAACTCGTGAGCGTTCTGTAATACAAATTGGCGTTTCAACAGAAAAAGCACTGGAAGGAATTCTCTCTACATCCATGGTCAAAGTTTCAGTAAAGGAGCAACCTTCTTCAATAACTTCTATGGTGAAAATATGAGTATTAAAATCATTTCCATTTGGTTGAAAACGGCTGTCATTCAATAGGCTTGAG
>CAYXQH010001057.1:0-1650 GCA_964467425.1 uncultured Saprospiraceae bacterium | reverse complement strand
AAGATAATGCTCAAAAACATAGAATTACCAATTGGCAGAAGCTTCAAAGTAAAAATAAAGGAACGTATTAATTTTTTATAACTGCGTACGAGACAATATTCTCAAAATAATAAAGGACTCCTTAGTTCAGATTGACTAAATGGTTGTTCATTTCAATTATAAATTCTAAAATTAAAAATTTAAATATGAGCCATCTCATTGCGTTGTGACACATTCACTTTGAGTTTGTTCAAATAACGGTGTCTTATTAACTTTAACAAAATGAAGAAAAAAGACAAAGACCAAATGATGAATTCAGATCTATATGCTCGTATGAAAGAACACTTATACAGCAAGAAGCCAGTATTAGGAGCAGACAGCCCATTCAGTGAATTGTTGCAAACGATGGTCAATACAATATTGGATGGAGAGATGGATTCTTTTTTAACGGATGAAGATTTAAAAGGGAAGTCAAATAAGCGAAATGGTAAACGTGTTAAAAAAGTACGTTCTAGCACAGGAGATATTTGGGTAGAAACACCAAGAGATAGGAACTCAGATTTTGAACCGAGCTTAATACCTAAACGTCAGCGAGAACTTACAAGCGGTTTAGATGAGCAAATAATAGCACTCTACGCACAAGGTAATTCAATTGAAGATGTTCGCCGGTTACTTATTAAGATGATGGGAGTTGAGATATCTGCTGGTAAAATTTCTCAGATAACAGATAAAGTTCTTCCTGAGATAGAGGCATGGAAAACAAGGGAGTTAGAAGTTTTCTACCCCATAATATATTTGGATGCAATCCATTTTAAAGTCAGGAATGAAGGTAAATATACAACGAATGCATTCTATACGGTGTACTCAGTAAACTGGAATGGTCAACGAGATCTGTTAGGATTATATGTTCAAGGAAGTGAAGGAGCAAGTAAATGGGGATTGATTCTCAATGACTTAAAGAAGCGTGGAGTTAAGGATGTATTAGTGATGTGTACGGATAATTTGCAAGGATTTTCGGAGGTAATTACGGAAACATTTACTTCAACAATAGTACAAAAGTGCATCGTGCATCAAGTTCGAAACTCTCTTAAGTATGTTGATGAAAAAGACAGAAAGAAAATAGCAACAGCTTTGAGAAAAATCTACACAGCGGTAAGTCGAGAAGAAGCTAAAAATGCTTTAAAAGCATTTGAGGTGTCCTGGGGAGAAGAATATAAATATATAGTTGATCAGTGGGAATCCAATTGGGATGAGTTACTCGCATTTATGGATTTTCCAACAGGGATGCGAAAAATGATATATACAACAAATCCAGTTGAAGCACTTCATCGAGTTATGCGTAAATTGATAAAATCCAAAGCAGCTTGGGTATCTCAAACAGCTCTTACCAAGCAACTTTATTTGTCCTTAATGCACAATCAAAAGTCATGGCGTAAAAAAGCCTATGGATGGGCTCAGATTCAACGAGACATAATGAAAAAATACCCTGAAAGAATACCAAAATGAAAATTTCGTACCTTCTCTCTCCAGTCGGCCTACGGCCTCCTTCCGAGAGAAGGTATACTTCTTTAAAGAAAGAAGTATGTATTACTTAACTAGAGACACCGTTAGATGAACTATTCCCTAACTTCGTTATTCGTTATTCGTAATTCGTAATTCGTCTGTTCGGAG
>CAYXQH010001056.1:0-1658 GCA_964467425.1 uncultured Saprospiraceae bacterium | reverse complement strand
TATATTACATAGTCCATAAATTCACTAAATCCAGATACCCTAATATGATTTTTACTTGGATTTGGATCAATATTAATATCCTCTAGTGGATTTAGATTTATGATAGTCGTATTAAAGTTAGAGAAGAAATCATTGTTTGTAGCAAAAAAAGAATCCCCCAGATACTGAGGTAAACTGGATAGTCCAAATAACATTGTAGAATAGTCAATTCCGATAACTTCATTAGGTTGCCAATTTGTATTGTTTTTACTATATCTCCATAATATCAAATCCCCAGACGGAAGTAGATATTTACCTTTGTTATTATTCCATAAATCGATCAAGTCGTTTTCTCCATTTTGATTTACGGGAATAAAACCTGCTATAATATGCGGAGAGACTATATTGTCAATGTTGTTGTTTATTGCATTGGCCTGATATGGGGAAGTCGCTCCGCTTCCTGCACCTAATCCCCATTCATATGGAATGTTATTAAAGTTATCCCACCAAGCTGCATCTGCCTTTTGAGCATTTTCAAAAAAACTAATATACTCCATTGAATTAGTAAAATGATTGCAGAGGTAATAATTAAACTGGTGGGTAAAAGAGGATAAAAAGGAAGATTCATTATCTGATAAAACCTCAAAACCATTATAGTTTATCTTTGGTAATTGGTCAGGTGAATCGTAAAAATTATTCCATAATTCATTGCCAGGACTATTAGATAAATCGGATGCATTTTTAGCTAACCATGCTACAATCATATATTCACTATAAGGACTAGTCAACGAATTGCTGTTACCTGTCCCATTAGAATTCATAGTTAAGTATATTTTTCCAGTGGCAGGATTATTAATAGCTGCTTCGAAGTCAATAGAATTCCATAACTCCATAGTATATTGAGTAATGTCATCATCCTGGAAATAGTTCATAGCAAACAGTGCACCGGACATTAAAATATCTGTATCAATCGTACTGTATTCTGAATTCCACATTTGCTCACCAGTATTGATATCCATAAAATGTCTGAAATATCCATTCGATGTTCTGTCTGGATTAAAAGTTGGATGCTCTCCATTCACAGTCTTAAGCGTATTTAAAGCCAGGTTAGGAGCATCGTTTATCCAGTTCATAGCATCAGCAATGCAAAGAGCAATTAGTCCCATTCCTGTATTGGAAATAGAAACAGGGTGATAGTCCGTGCCACTAAATAATTTCGAATCACGATACATTCCATTTGAAAGGCGTTGTGCCTCAAAAACTTTGTAACTGTTTGAGAAGATTGAATCAATTGTTGTTTGTGCCTGGGTAGAGTTCCACGAAATGAAAACCAGAAGAATTAAAATATATTTGCTCATAATTGGTTTTGTTTTTAGCTGTAATATCATAGGTAACTATTTATCGCAAACGGTCTATAGGTACATTTTTGCCAGAACTACCTTTCATCCGTGAGTTCGTCTAGGGTCGAATCCCAGCTTTAAATTTACTATTTTCTAACATCGTAAATTGTATAATAAATACTTGATTCTATTTTGTTTCCAAATTGAATAGATGAATCTTGCAAATTTGACTTTATACTTTTTTCAAGATCCTTTCGTCCAAATTTATCAGATAATAGGGTGTAATTTTTTTTAAAAGAAAGTAATAAATGAATAATGTTATTTGTAGATATATCTAAT
>CAYXQH010001055.1:0-1661 GCA_964467425.1 uncultured Saprospiraceae bacterium | reverse complement strand
TATTTTTCTTTTTATTTTAAATTAATACATGTCTCGATTTTCATTCCTTTTTTTAATTTCTTTCCCATTCTTTATTTGGAATTGTTCCACGGATCAAAAAACCGATGAAATCAAAGGACTACCTGAACTCGATAATGATATACAATCAACAGGTGTTCTTTGCCATAATCCTTCTAATAAAAAAGGCTCAGCCTATATCAATGATTCTATTTTAAAAGAGATCGAACAAATCAAGGAAAATACTGATCTAAAAAATGACACCTCTGGTATGGTTTGGATTCCAGCAGGCATTTATAAAATGGGCGCTGATCCAACAAGTGTCCTTGATCAAACGGCAATTGGAAATCGACCAAGAGATGATGAATACCCAAAACATCAGGCTTCTGTTAAGGGTTTTTGGATGGATAAAACTGAGGTAACGATTGCACAATTTAAAGTTTTTGTCGAAGCGACCGGTTGGAAAACAATAGCGGAAAGAAAAATAGAACTGGAAGATATCATGCAACAGCTTCCTCCCGGCACAGCTCCTCCATCAGCCGATCAACTGGAGCCTGCTTCTTTGGTTTTTAGTTATCCAGCTGTAAAGCCAAATCAACAGTATAATGTAAACGACTGGTGGCGGTTTAAAAAAGATGCAAACTGGTTTCAACCGCAAGGGGCAGATACAAAAAATCTAAATAATCAACTTCCTGTTGTCCATGTGTCCTGGTATGATGCCATGGCTTATTGCAAGTGGGCGGGAAAACGATTACCAACCGAAGCAGAATGGGAATATGCAGCAAGAGGTGGAAAAGAAGACCAGATATTCCCCTGGGGGAATGAAGATATTGCTAAGCAAAACAATCAGGCTAACTTTTGGCAAGGTAATTTTCCAATAGAAAATAAAAAATTAGACGGCTATGAACGATTGGCTCCGGTCTCCTCCTTCCCGGCAAATGCTTTTGGATTATATGACATGGCTGGTAATGTTTGGGAATGGTGCTCCGATTGGTATCATTCAGAATACTATGCCTGTAAAGCAGAAAATAAACTCATCGCTAATCCTGATGGTCCTGAATCAAGCTTTGATCCTTTTATGCCAGGCGGTGCACAAAAAATTATGCGAGGAGGATCCTTCCTTTGTAATGAAAGTTATTGCTCCGGATATCGAGTGGCTGCGCGTATGAAATCTAGCCCGGATACGGGGCTGGAACATACTGGTTTTCGATGTGTAAAAAATTAATTTAAAAAACCCCAATTTTTCATAGGGGTGTTTCGTTCTTAAAACTGTCTATAAGGTGTATTACTCACTTATAAAACAATTTTAGATATGAGATACTTAATCGTTGTTGTAGCAATCCTCTTTTCCTTTTCTAACTTATTTGCTCAAGATAAAGAAGCGAATAAAATTGATGATGCCATTGAAGTCCTGGAAGACTTGAAAGATTTACCGATTGATGGTGAAGAGGATATAACAGAAGAATTGATGGAAGATGCAGAGGCTGTAGTGATCATCCCTAAATTAAAAAAAGGCGGACTTATTGTCGGAGGAAAATTTGGAAAAGGTATTGTATTAATCAAAAATGAAGACGGATCCTGGAGCGACCCTGCTTTTGTAAAAATAGCGGGTGGAAGTCTTGGCTTTCAGATTGGTTATACTTCCTCAGATTTATTTTTGGTAT
>CAYXQH010001054.1:0-1661 GCA_964467425.1 uncultured Saprospiraceae bacterium | reverse complement strand
AAATTTCCAAAGTCAGGAAGTGTTCCACAGTTATCCATTCCGATTTGATCCATCACGCCTTTGAGCCAGGCGCCATTAGATGAAAAGCCTCCATGGTTTTCGACGATCACATTTATATTTGCTTGTTTTCCATATTCTGCTAAAGCTCCTAAACCCTCCACTGCAGCTTTGGCAGCTTCCTCTGCATTTTCACTTTTACTAAAAGCATTTACACGAATAGAATGACAACCTAAAAACTTTGCAGCATCTACCCATTTATAATGATTCTCAACTGCAGTCTGCCGTTCTTTTTTATCTAACTCCGCTAAACCACCTTCTCGATCAATCATGATCAACAGTTGTTTGACGCCATTATCCGATGCACGTTGATTCATCTGCTTCAAATAATCCATGTCTTTAGCTTTGTCTTTGAAAAACTGATTGACATATTCAATACCATCTAAACCAAAATCATTTTTTGTTTTTGCTGCAAAATCGAGGTTATCCATAGTTGCATCTCCTCTTATTCCCAGAGACTTATGAAGAGACCACTGTGCAAGAGAGATATTGAAAAATAGCTTTCCAGTTTCGGTCATTTCTGGTTTAGTCGTTGTCGAATCCATGGTTTTTGAATTTGAATTTTGCTCAGATCCACAAGCTGTAAGACCTAAAAGTCCTACTCCTGCTGCTAATTGAGCAGATTCATGAATAAATTTTCGTCTTGTTTTTTTCATCTTTTTACTGTTTAAAAGCGGTAAATCGTCCTTAATTTGTCGTTTATCAATTACTAATATAAATTGTTTTGTTGCAACAACATAAAAGAATTCCTGTTTTAAGTATATTTAAATCTAGTTTCAAAAAAATTTGTAATAAATAACTCAATATCATGAAGAGAGCATTAACCTTATTTCTATTTCTTTCATTTTTTATTTCTGCCAACACGCAAAACATTGTAAGTGTCGATTTATTAGAAAGTCGAACTAAAGAAGATTTAGTTGCTGATTTTGGGGTATTTATTGCCTATGGAGCAGATCTTTATAAAGTCACTTATGAAACACCAGACATTCATGGCGTTATGGATACAGCTTCTGGACTTTTTGTTTATCCTGTAGCCCCGGCTGATGATAAAATTTTTCCAATGCTGATTTACCAGCATGGAACTGTCGGTTCTAAAGATGATGTACCTTCTGAATTAAAAGGAGGATTCGAACTAGCCCTGTTTTGGGCAGGTGTTGGTTATGCTACGACTGCTGCTGATTTTCTAGGCTTAGGAGAAGCAAGAGGATTTCATCCTTATGTTCATTCCAGAACAGAAGCAAGTGCAGCTATCGACATGCACCTCGCCGTAAAAGAATATGCAATGGGTAATGATATAAGAGTAAATGACCAGTTGTTTGTCACCGGTTATTCACAAGGAGGCCATGCTGGTGCTGCTGCTCAAAAAATGATTCAGGAAGAATACCAGGGGCAATTAACGGTAACGGCTTCTGCTCCAATGTCTGGTCCATATAGTGTATCAGGAATAATGACAGATTTAATGTTGAGCGAAAATGATAATTATTTCTTTTTAGGCTATGCGCCATACACCTTGCTTTCTTATGATTTGGAATATGATCTTTTCGATTCGGTTGATGAAATTTTTAAAGAACCTAATGCTACCTGGATTGAGCAATTTCAAAATG
>CAYXQH010001053.1:0-1664 GCA_964467425.1 uncultured Saprospiraceae bacterium | reverse complement strand
ATTAAGTATGAAATATGATAAATTGTGGAATAGTTTTTCCATAAACATATTAGATAGTAAAATACTCAAATCATGCGAATTGTTTTTCAAATAGCTACTTTATTGCTGGTAACAATTTTATTTAGCTCTTTCTCTCCATCAGTTCAACCTGTTGAAGCAATAAAATGGTACAGCTGGGAAGAGGCTATTGAACTTAATAAAACTACCCAAAAGAAAATATTCATCGACGTTTATACGGATTGGTGTGGATGGTGTAAAAGAATGGATAATGGTACTTTTACCGATGCTCAAGTGATAAAATATTTGAATGAGAATTTTTATCCAGTGAAATTTGACGCTGAACAAAAGGAAGAAATCACTTATAAAGGCCATACGATGAAGTATGTAGGTCAAGGAAGACGAGGTTATCACGAATTGGCTTATTCTCTACTTGACGGACGTATGGGTTATCCGGCATTCGTTTATTTAGCAGAGGATGAAAAAAGAATCACCGTTTCTCCAGGTTATAAAGACGCTAAGATGATTATGAAAGAATTGAAATTCGTTAATGAAAATCATTACAAAACGTCTTCTTATGATGATTATGTAAAATCGATAAAAGAATAAAGAAACATCACTTTTAAGACACCCAAAAGATAGTCTTTCAATTTTTGAAAAAATGTAATAAATTTGCGGTGTCCTTTAAATTAAAACTCAATATTTAAAAATTATAAGTCATGAATAAACTATTTCAATTTCTATTTTTCTTCGCCCTTTCATTTACCATAATTTCCTGTGGCGATCAAGCTCCAGAAAATACGGCTACTGCACAATTAACAGCAAATACAAGTCCTACAGCGGTAAAGGTTGTTCAACCACTGAATCAGACGAAGCCACAAGCAATGCTTGAAAAAGCTCCAGTTAATGTCAATCCATCAAAGTCGGTTGCGAAACCTGATCAAGTCGATAAGAAATCACTTGTAAAATGGTACACCTGGGAAGAAGCAATTGCAGCAAACAAAAAGAATAAGAAAAAAATCTTTGTTGATATCTATACAGACTGGTGTGGATGGTGTAAAAGAATGGATGCAACGACTTTTTCAGATCCTAAGATCGCAAAACATATGAATGATAATTTTTATTGTATTAAGCTGGATGCTGAACAAAAAGAAAACATTCAATATGCAGGTCATACCTACAAGTATATCGCAAATTATGGTAGAAAAGGCGTACATGAATTAGCCTTCACTTTATTAGACGGTAGAATGTCCTACCCACAATATGTTTTCATGGATGAAAACGAAGGAAAATTAAATATCGTAAAAGGTTATAAAAAAGTACCTGAATTCACGCAGGAGCTAGAATATATTAGCAGCAATGCCTACAAAACAAAAAGCTTAGCTACTTTTAAGTCGACAGGTAAGTAAAATAGTTGTGATCTAGCGTTAAGATTAGGTAATAATAAAATTCCTTTTCACGCTTGGATTTAGATTCAAATGGTCTTCGGTCTTCGTTTTTAGGTGTTCGATATCTACAAATACCTAAAACTGAAAACCGAAGACCTGTTTTTTTTATACTCTATGTCCCATCTGCAACTGCCCTACTTCTTTGAGCCGTTTCATTAATAAGGGTTTATTCCTTCTGGACACGATCTGTTTCGAATTATCTGCCATAATCGCATAGCC
>CAYXQH010001052.1:0-1678 GCA_964467425.1 uncultured Saprospiraceae bacterium | reverse complement strand
TCATTTAGCATATGACTGACCGTTGCGAAGCAATCCATGTTGGGTGGGCATGGCTAGGGAAACCCGCCTGGATGACTTGTCGGACAGGGAACCGTTACAAAATGCGAACCTGTCCCCCGCTTTGGTGAGAGGCAAGAATCAATAAAAACATGAAGAACGACCTAAGCGACTGATAAGCAATTTATGCTGCATCTTGATGGCGTGCGAAGTAGTTTGCGATGATAAATAGAATAAAAGATTTACAATTTTTGCTTACATCTTGCATGGGGTTAATAGGAATGGACAAATTAAATTTGTCCTGATTGCCCTGCTGAAACACTTCCAATCATAAAAGATATGGGTGTTATTGGTAAACGGGCTTTTAAATTTTGTCTAGAATATTATGAGAGGGAAGAGTTAGACTTAATCGCAAGGCAGACACTTAGAAAAGAAGACCAATAAACTAGTATGGAATTTTAAAGTACTTGAAGGTAGAATTCATAAAAAGTAAAATGTTACTATCTAATATCTTGAATTTGAGTATCACTCAATCCAGTAACCTCAGAAATCTCCTTATTAGTCATTCCTTTTTGAATTAGGATTTTAGCGATTTCAAAATTTCTTTTATCAATGCCTTGTTCAATGCCTTGTTCGATGCCTTGTTCGATACCCTGTACAAGACCTTCAATTATGCCCTCCTCTCTCGAAGTATCAACGACATTTTTGATATCACGATAATATTTTAGACTTTCTTCGTAAGCAGTTTGCTCTTCTTTGGAGAATTTTGAAATTTCAGCAACTTCAAAAAATTTGGTGAATATTTTTTCTTGTAAAGCCTTGGGCCTGTCTTCCAAATTTGAAAGGTGCTTTAATATATATAGCCATTTATCGAAGTGGGATTTTAGTTGGGATTCTTCTTTTTTAAATTTGGGGAGTTCGATGTAGATAAATTTCAGCTTGTCGTAGAAAACTTCGGATCTTTGGTTTTTTAGCTCAATAATATGAATTAATTCTTCTTCATTTTTATGATCATCAAAAACAAAGTCTAAAATACCAATGGCATAAACAGGGTCTAATTTAAAGTCCCAAGCACCTTTTTTTGCTTGTTCTTGAATGGGGAAAGAAGAATAGAAAATACTTCTGTCTTTAAAATAATTTTGTTTTGCTTTTTGGACTTCAACGATGAATCTTTCTCCAGATTCGCCAATGCAGTAGAGGTCAAATATTGCTTTTCTATCTATTTCTTTATGGCCTAGATGCTCGTTTCTTGAATAAGTTAAGTCTTTAATTTGATGGTGTTGAGGTAGAATTTGATTAAGGAAATCTATCAGGAAGATTTTGTTGGGTTCGATTCCAAAAAGCTTCTTAAAGCCAAAATCTGTAAGGGGGTTAATATATTTATCATTCAAGCTATTCATTATCTAAGATTTATAATCAAAGTATTGTTGACTTTGATTACAAAAATAAACAATTCTAAGCTCAGTTTCTTGAAGTCTTAAGAATTTCCTTCTTTCTAAAAAGGATGCCCCCTTTCTGTCTCTAATACCACCACACCACTTGTGATATAAAATGTGCCATAGAGATATAAGAAAGAGGCATTGCTTCGTCTAGACAACCTGCGGTTATCTCATGTAGTTTGTTCAACTATACTCAATGGAAATTGGTTTGGGACAATTTATACGGCTTTATTTTGGTCAAT
>CAYXQH010001051.1:0-1679 GCA_964467425.1 uncultured Saprospiraceae bacterium | reverse complement strand
CTAATTTTTCTAGTGTCTATCTTGAAAATAAAGGAGATGGAGATTTTGAAATAAGAAACTTACCTAAGGAAGCACAATTAGCGCCAATCAATGGGATTGTTGCTAAGGATTTTGATAATGATGGGAAAAAGGATCTTATCATTGGAGGGAGTCTAAAACAAACGGAAGTAGAAACACCTGTATATGATGCAGGCAAAGGATTGTTTTTGAAAGGTGGAGGTGATGGAACATTTGAGACCAGTCTCCAAATAGAATATAGTGGGATCTTTCTCCATAAAGATGTAAAAGATATGGCTCTTATTCATGTAGGCCCAAATAAACGACCGGGGTTTTTAGTTGCGAATAATAATGACGTAGTAGATTTGGTCGTTTATCGAAAGTAGATCATTCTCTTGCTCTTATTCGGTAGTCGCAATATTTGATTCTCTTGTTTACGTTTTTTATAAATTCAATCTGCGTTCGATCAGGTTTATCGCTGTTATTATTCAACTGCTTAAATGATTTTACATACCATTTTTTAGAAGTTTCATAATAAGATTTTGCTTTTTTAATGTTTTCTAAATTGAACGGTCCTTTTGTAAGTGACTGTGCAACCAACTCGTAATTTCTACCACATTCAAAAGCATTTTTATAGCTAGGGTTAAATTTAAAAGCATCGATTTTTTCCTGTATTGGTTTGAATTCTTCCGATACACTATTAAAATATTTTATACTGTCCCGAAACATAAAAGGTTTTGCTTCTTCCTTATGAATTTCGCTAAAATCAGCATGGTCAATAAACTGTTTATAAGACATAGGATGTTCTAACAATTGCCATTTTGGAGATTCTGATAAATGAGAATTTCTGAATTTATTGGAGTTTACGAAAACCTGAGAAGTGTCCATGTCTTTCACGTACTTTTCACTTCCATCGCTAAGGTCAACTACATTTCCACTGCCCCAGGTACAATCAACGAATTCAAAATCATTATCGAGTTTGACAATGTTCCAGGCATGTGTAGCTCTAATTTCTGTTCCTTTTTTATGAAATATCGATTTTGCATAACCTACAATAAAATAACATTCTATACCAGACAGATCACAAAGTGCCTTAAATAGTCTGCTGTAGTCTGCACAAACGCCTTTTTTTTCTTTAATGGAATTATACTTCACTGCTTTTTCTCCATTCTCTATTTGCTCGGCTTTGATGACGTCGTATTCAATATGCTCAGCTATCCAGTAAAAGAATATCTCCGCTTTTTCTCTTTTTGTTTTAGTTGGTTTAACCAGGTAGTCATGCAATTGCTTTACATCCTTAAAATCTACTTTGGCTTCTTTTGCATATTTGAATAATTCGGGATTGATTTTGTCTAACCCCATCGCAAAGGTTGAGTTAAACAAAAAGAGAATTGCTATTGATAGTATTTTATTCATGGTGTTTATAGTTTTCTTTTTTTTAGCTTTATTTTTCAAGCAAGACGAACGTCTTTGCTAATTCTTCTAACTCGGATCTGTTTTTTTGTTTGTTCGCATTACTACTTACAACGATTTGAAGAATATAAAAGTTTTCTCCTTTGGTATAAATAAGATAAGAATTTTCTTCTAAAATATCTCCAGGTCTATTTTGGTGTTTAAAATCTAAAGCAATTGCTTGATAGTTTAGCATTTGTGATGGTCTGTTTTCAGAAATATAAAGGAGT
>CAYXQH010001050.1:0-1682 GCA_964467425.1 uncultured Saprospiraceae bacterium | reverse complement strand
CCAAAAAAGTATGGATTACCTGATATTGATTTTCGAGGATAAAAGCCTTACATCGAGCATACGAATTGACTGAGTGTAATACCACAACATCATGTACAGGTTTATCTGTTCCTTCAATCACTAGGAAAGATAAAAAATCTGTCATTCCCTCGAATATCAAAATCTGATTATCATGGTTACTACCTTCAATGATGGTAATATCCCTAGCAATCAAAGCAGACTTAAATGAATAGGTATCTGATCCTGCCCTCACCTCAAAGCCCCCTGCTCTGTTCTTCATACCGATACCGTAATAGGATTTTCCATTTTTTAAATTTCTATAACGGACAAGACACAAATACTGCTGAGCAAGGCTTCTGGGAATTTTCCGTTCCTCTTCCAAATATGATAATAGCTTTCCACTTTTTAACGGAAGGTCTTCGATGAATTCTAAATCACGGTCGGCTGCGAGTGCTTTTTTATTTTTAGGAAGTTGTTGTTTAGAATTAAATGATTGACCATTTTTAGGTTTCTTCTTTTGATAGTCAAATAATGTCCCAGGAAATTTCGATCTAAGGTAGGCTAGAGCAGGTTTGATGTTGTGAGGGCTAAATCCTTCATGAGCATTTACAAAATCAATGATAGTCCCCTGCTCGCCCGTGGAAAAGCATTTGAACATCCAAGCAACATGGCTTCCTCTCGAAATGTGAAAGGACGGAGATTTATCATTGGCATTTAATGGACTGTGATACCAGATTTCATTTCCACCTTTTTTAATACCTCCCTGTACTGGATGGTATCCCATTTTTTCTAACAAAAGTGGAAAGTCTAACTGTTTGGCTTTATCTGCATTCATCGCTGCATCCCTATCTTTCTTTTTATTTTTCACTAGCAATTAAAAGGTGTTAAACAATGGTAAAGTGTTGCATCAAATCAATGCAAGGAATAATGGTCAGGGTTTGAAAAAAGAAGTAATTAATGGGCTATGATGGTGCTTTCTTTTCGTCTAAAAACCCCATTGTATGAGCAAGCTTGGTTAATCGTTCCCATATCTCCTGATCTTCCTCCTTATTATATAAATATTTAGAGTTAGTGTCGGACGAAAATGTCTCACGGCGAGGCGCATTGTTTTCTTCGGTTTTCTGTTTTGCACCACGAAATGAATTGAACCGAATTGCACCGAAATTCAAAAAGATTTTTATACCTGTGAACCGACCGATGATATCTTTGGTTCTGGTGTAATACAGATACCCCTCCTCCTCCGCATCTTTGAGCAAGCGATAAACGGTGCGTCTGTTGCGACTAAGGTGAATTCCAATGATACCAGTTGTTGTTTCAATTGAACCGCCCTTCCCTGCCCAGCCAGCCAACAAGGTCAACATGATGCGTGTCGTGGAACTAAGCCGAGGGTTCTTGATAAAACTTTGTTTGATCGCTTTCACGAAAGTTCCATTATCCGTTGGTGCAATCATGCTTTTGCGTAGCGGTTTATCTGGATCAATAGCCGAATGGAAATGTGGTTGGTATTGTTTGACAAACGGTGCGCTTGCCAAAAGTTTAAGACCGTAAGTACTACTCAATCGAGGTTTACGCAGCGTTGGTATATATGTGGTCATCATTTTGTTTTAAAGCAATGACATTCAAGGCTTAGAAAAAAGGGTGCAAAAAAGTGTTGCAAGAATCACTTTTGACTTGCATTCCGA
>CAYXQH010001049.1:0-1684 GCA_964467425.1 uncultured Saprospiraceae bacterium | reverse complement strand
TTATGATTGGGACAATGATGAATATGATGGTTTAAGTGCTCTAGCAAACCTTTGTACAGGTGATTATACAGTAACGGTAACGAATGGAGATGGATGTTCTCAGGTGGAAACTATTTCATTAACTGAACCCGATGAAATACTATTAAGTATTTCCACAACAGATGCCTGCTTTGAGGAATGCAATGCAACTGCAGATATTACAGCTACAGGAGGAACCGCTCCTTATACTTTTGCATGGTCAGAAAACCCACAAGACCTTTGCCCTGGGGATTATCAAGTCACTCTCACTGATGCGAATAACTGTTCTGTTGTTGATAGTTTTTCAATTGTAGAAAACCCAGAGATCACTTATTCCATTGATCAAATCACAAATGAAATGGATATGGGAAGCGACGGAACAATCGACATTACTGTCATGGGCGGCTCAGTTCCTTATTCCTATTCCTGGTCAGATGGAACTTCTATTGTTTCTATGGAAGAAGACCCGATGAATTTACTAGCAGGCACTTACACTTGTGAAATCACTGACGCAAATGGTTGTATGATTATTACTGAAGAAGTGATCATTGATAATATTGTAAATACCATTCAACTCGAATGGAAAGATCAGATTCAGGTTTTTCCAAATCCAGTGAAAGGTATTTTGTTTATTAATTATAATTTAAATGAATCCTTAAACCTAAAACTGGAAGTGTTTGATATTCGCGGGGTAAAAGTTATTGAACAACATTCGCAAAGTAATAATATCGAAAACGAGGAGCTGGATTTAAGCAGATTAGCCAATGGAGTCTATGCGCTTCGGATTAGTTCTAATGAATATTTTTATACCTATAAAATTATAAAGACAGATTTTTAAGATTATGGTAATCTCCAGAGAATTTTAAAATACTCTGTGACTCTGTGGTTATTATTATTTTTAAAACACAGAGTCACAGAGAAAAAACATTCTTATATAAATGATTTAAGTAGAAACTAATCAACTCAGTGCCTCTGTGTTTATCATTTTCACCACAGAGGCACTGAGTTATTTATATAAACTAACCTTAAAAAGGTAATTATTTCTGGACGATGATTTGTTTTAAAACCACTTTATCATCGACAAAGATTTTTATTGGATAAACTGCTGCAGGATATTCTGATAAATCAAAATCAAATGTCTTCACTAGCAAATGCTCTTCCGGAGTTTTTATTAATACTCGTCCAAGCACATCAGTAACCATTATAGAAACCGCCGCAGAATTTTCTAGTTCAATATTCAACTGAAATTTTCCACTGGTCGGATTTGGTAACAACTCCATTAATTGTTCTAATGCAGGATCACTCACGCCAACCAAATTATCTAAGACAATGGTTTCTGAAAACACAATACAACCATTCGCATCCGTCAGTTCCAGTATATACGTTCCACTTTCTAAGTTATCAGGATCTTCTTCGTCCGAAACATTAGTACCATCTTCCAGCTCCCAATCAAAATCATATGGAGCTATACCACCTACCACCGTTATTTCAATAGCACCATTTGCCTGGTTATTCGTTTCATCAAAAGTAGCGTCGACTGTTAAAATCAAAGGAGCAGGTTCGTCAATATTTTCGATTTCTGTTGATGTACAGCCATTCACATCTGTGACTGTAACCGTATAAGTTCCAGCATCTAAACCGACAGCCTGAGAACTAACTTGATTAT
>CAYXQH010001048.1:0-1684 GCA_964467425.1 uncultured Saprospiraceae bacterium | reverse complement strand
CGTGATGCAAACAGTGGTATCACTTCTGTTATTAGAGATGAAGGAGTTAGTACAGATTTTCAAGATCTATCATTGAACAATGGTCAAATCCTTGATTACGGTTTGTCTGTTTCTGGAGGTGGAGAAAACTCAAGATATTTTATCTCAGGTAACTATTTTACCCAAGACGGTATTTTGGTTGGTTCAGGTTACAACCGAGGAAACTTACGTGCAAATACTGAATTTACTTTAGGAAAACTCAAAGTACAACAGTCATTAGGTTTGGCTCGTACTTTTACGGAAACCAACAGGTGGTTTGGTCGTGATGGACTGACTGCACCAATTTTACGTGAAAGTGCCCCTGAAAATGATGGTGGTTTTGAAGCACCATCTGTTGCAAGACATGGATTTGCAGGTTTGAACAAATTCGGTTTAGCGACCTTAGAAGATCACGAAACACGTAATCTCGATATTTTCGGAAACATTAATTTTTCTTATGAAATTGTAGAGGGGCTTACTGCAAAATTGAACTTTGGTGCTGATTTCTTGAACACCAATAACTACTCTTTCCGTCCTACATTCTTCATGAGTTCTGATGATGCAGTTGATAATGTTAATCAATTAAATGACTTGACAGAGTTGAACACCAATACATTGTTGACTTTGATTGAACCAACATTGAGTTATGGTAATGATTTTGGAGCAAGTAGAATAGATATCGTGGTAGGACATACCACTCAAAAAATTGATCTTCGTTCTTCTGGTACATCTATACAAGGCTTACCAAACAACGATATTAGAGTAATTGGAGCAGGAGACCCTACTAATGTAGCGGCACTTTTTGGTGTGAACAATATTAGTGGTTTACAATCTTATTTTGGTCGTATTAATTATGGATATAACGATAGGTATTTATTTACAGGTACACTCAGAAGAGATGCTTCTTCAAGATTTGCTCCTGATTTTAGAGTAGGGTATTTCCCATCTGCTTCTGTTGCATGGAAAGTATCTAACGAAGATTTCTGGGGTTCAGGACCGATCAATAAATTTAAAATTAGAGCTGGTATAGGCTCATTAGGATCGCAGAATATTCCTGATTATTCATTTCAAAATGTTTTCAACCTAACTTCTGGTTCATCATTTAGTAATGAAGTAGCAGCAGGTTATGCTCAAACATCATTGGCAGTTGAGGATCTAAAATGGGAAACAGCAGTAACTACAAACATAGGTGTTGATGTAGGTGTTTGGCAAGACAAATTAACTTTCTCAGCAGAGTATTACAATAAGGACGTTAGCGATGTATTGGTAGGAGTAGCATTGCCTCCGAGTGTTGGATTTACTGAACCGGTCATTCAAAATGTCGGGTCTATTAATAATTCAGGTTTCGAGTTAGAAGCTTTGTATAAAAATAGAGGTAAATTCAATTGGAATATTGGAGGAAATATTTCAACTTTTAATTCAAAAATTACAGAGTTGCCAAATACTATCACTGGCCCATTTACAACAGAGGATGGAGTACGTGCCAACAGATTTATTGTAGGTGAAGCACCTGGAGTTTATTGGGGATTTGAGGTAGATGGTGTTTATGCTGACCAAGCTGCAATCGATAGTGATCCTGGTATCGCAAATGATCCTGATAGACGAGGACTTGTACAACCTGGAGATTTTAGAAGGGTAGATCAAAATGGTGACGGTATCATCAATG
>CAYXQH010001047.1:0-1690 GCA_964467425.1 uncultured Saprospiraceae bacterium | reverse complement strand
CTAGCATGATAAAAAAGACTAGTTTATTTGTCTTAAAAAAACTAAAAAATTGTGAAATCAGGCCCATTGTAATTAAATCTCTAAAAATTGCGAATAACTTTGTGGCGAATAAACCAGGGCCGAGTAGGACGGAAGTGAAGTAAACGAGTATTCCACCAAAAAATATTTTTTGCATCAGTCCGCCTAATTGCTTGTTATTTTTAAAATAAAACCAAAGAATCAGGCCAGTTAAACTGACAAAGAAGCTGGTGGGATAAATATATTCAAACATGATTCTGAGTGTTTATTGATTACTGATTAGGTGTTTAGCGCGTAAAACTTTATAAATATTGTGATTTAAGCTCAAGATTACCTCTTTTTTAATAGGATTCAACTATCAACGATGAGGATAGGCTAGATTTCGCCTAATGTCCTAATTAGGACGATAAAGTCTTTAAAAGGAACATTATCACTGAAAATTTGTTAAACACAACTGTGATCTTTATATAGAAAATATGCCGAAAACCTACTTTTTGCAAAAGGTATTCATTCGGACAAGCAAAAGATTCTTAAAATTTATATTTTTGCAGCGCTTTTAAAACTTAAATTAGATTTGGCGGAGTAGACTTTATTCTACTTTACCGAAATAACAGCTTAAAACCTGTTGTTCTACAATCATAAATATATTAGAAATGGCAGATTCACCAGAAAGAATTAAATGTTTAATAATTGGTTCAGGACCTGCAGGTTATACTGCAGCAGTATATGCTTCACGAGCAAACCTTGAGCCTGTGCTTTATACCGGTGCCGAAATGGGCGGACAATTAATGATTACAACTGATGTTGAAAATTATCCGGGATATCCTGATGGTATTATGGGACCACAGATGATGGAAGATTTTAGAAAGCAAGCAGAACGCTTTGGAACAAAAATCCGTATGGAAATGATTACCAAAGTTGATTTCTCTGGGCCAGTTCATAAATGTTGGACTGAATCCGGACATGAGATTCATACTGATACGGTGATCATCTCAACAGGAGCAAGTGCAAAATGGCTTGGTTTGGAAAACGAAGGCCGATTAGCTCGGAATGGTGGTGGCGTTTCAGCCTGTGCCGTTTGTGATGGATTTTTCTATAAAGGAATGGAAGTAGCAGTGGTAGGTGCTGGAGATACAGCAGCAGAGGAAGCGCATTATTTATCGAAGCTTTGTCCTACTGTACACATGTTGGTTCGAAGAGACGAAATGAGAGCTTCTAAAATTATGCAGGAGCGCGTGAAAAATACCGAGAATATCAAAATACATTGGAATACTTCCACCGTAGATGTTATTGGAGAAAATGAGGTAGAATCGGTTCAAGTAGTGAATAATGTAACGAAGGAAGAAAGTAATATTCCGATCAAAGGATTTTTCGTAGCGATCGGTCATAAACCAAATACGGATATATTTAAAGATTTTTTAGATACGGATGAAACCGGTTATATCCTAACAAAAGCAGATAGTGCAAAAACCAATATTGAAGGTGTTTTTGCTAGTGGAGATGCTCAGGATCATGTCTACCGTCAAGCAGTAACTGCTGCAGGTACAGGCTGCATGGCTGCGCTGGATGCAGAGCGTTACTTAGCCGCTAAAGGCATTGTTTAAAAAGAAATTAAAATGAATATTGAATGTTCAATATTGAATATTCAATATTCATTTATTTATATTTGCCC
>CAYXQH010001046.1:0-1690 GCA_964467425.1 uncultured Saprospiraceae bacterium | reverse complement strand
CAAAAATTATTTATTTCTACAAATGAAGGGATAGATTGGGAATCGGTTTCAAGCCCAATTTATCCTAAAGATGCTAAGCTAAGTGATGGAAAACCAGCCACTTTAAAAAAGGTGTGGACTATTCAACAAACGATAGTCAATGGAAAGCAAAGAATTTGGCTGGGTACTCAACCTGGTGGTTTATTTTATTCTGATGATTATGGGAAATCTTTTCATCTGGTTGAAAGCTTATGGAATCTTCCATCCAGAAGCCAATCTGATCAATGGTTTGGTGCAGGAGGTAATCAGCCTTTTATACATTCCATAACGGTGGATCCTCGGGATTCAAATCATATATACATTGCAGTAAGTTCAGCAGGTGTTTTTGAAACAACTGATTATGGCCGTAACTGGAAAGCAAAAAATAACGGTTTAGTCGCCGCCTATCTTCCGAATCCTAATGTAGAAATTGGGCATGACCCACATCGTCTCTTGATTTGCAAAACATTTCCAGATGTCATGTGGCAACAGAATCATTGTGGAATTTTTCGTTCTACAAATGGTGGTGCCTTATGGGATAATGTTACAGATAAAAATGGGTTGGCTGATTATGGGTTCTCAATGGTTATTGATGATCAAAATCCTGATATTGCTTGGGTGATTCCTGTTTTAAATGATGTAGAACGAGTCCCTGTTAATCTTTCGTTATGTGTATGCAAAACGGTTGATGGCGGGAAAAACTGGATACCTATTCGGAAAGGACTGCCACAAGGCTTTACTTTTGATATTGTTTTTCGACAATCTTTTGATATTAATGAGAATCAATTAGCTTTTGGAACTACCAACGGTAATTTATATTTTTCTAATGATTTTGGCGATTCCTGGGAATGCTTATCCAGTAATTTGCAGCGTATTGAAAATTTGACTTTTATTTAAGGGATAGTATAAAATAAGGGCTATTAATTATAAACCTAAAGTCATCTAATCTGTTATTATTTATAATGTATAAAAACGAATATTTTATTCATACTATTTCAAGTTTTAAACTTGAAATCCTAAATTTACTTCAAGTTTCGAAATTGAAGCAGTAAAAATTAAGCATGAAGAAAACCATTACTCCATATCAAAATACATCTGCTGGAAAAAAAGAACAGGTTACTCAAATGTTTGATAACATTTCTGGTAACTATGATAGCCTTAATCGGGTGATTACCTTTGGCATGGATGTGAAATGGCGAAAGAATGTTTTAAATATTGTAAAAAACCAAGCGCCAGATAGCATTCTCGATATTGCAACGGGTACTGGAGATATGGCATTCCTATATACAGATACAGCCGCTAAAAAAATTATAGGTTTGGATATTTCTTCTGGAATGTTGGAAGTTGCTCAGCAAAAAGCAAAAAAGCTAAAGCTAGATGATACGGTACAGTTTAGTTTAGGAGACGCTGAAAACCTACCTTTTGAAGATCAGCACTTTGATGTAGTGACCGTTAGTTATGGTATTCGAAATTTCGAAGATTTGGAAAAGGGATTAAGTGAGATTTTGAGAGTGCTCAACCCAAATGGAATGTTAGTGATTTTAGAAACTTCTGTTCCTGATAATTTCTTTATGCGCCAGGGATACCTATTACATACTAAACTATTTCTGCCCATTATCGGAAGGTTATTTTCTAAAGATAAAAAAGCCTATTCCTATTTGTCAAAATCCGC
>CAYXQH010001045.1:0-1692 GCA_964467425.1 uncultured Saprospiraceae bacterium | reverse complement strand
TGAAAGAGATAAGAACAACGACCAAACCTCAAAGATTAAGAATACACCTAACGCCCATAAAACGGGCGCGCGCTGTTTGCGCGTCCGAATGAACGGAGTGAATGTAAGTTTTTATTCTTGTTATGTACCATTTTTCTCAGACCTATATTTCAGTTCTGAATGTATGAATTCACCAAACCAATAATTATTTTCTTTATCAAAACCTATTTTGGCATCTACTTCTAAGCGATCCGGGTTTCCGTTTTCGTCAACATCATCAGGGTCTATAAGAGTTAATATTTGACCTTCAGATAAGATGATACTTTCAGTTCGAATTTGTTCTATTGTTCCGTTACAAATAAGTGGAGCAACCACAAAGCCATCTCTACTGCTATCGTAGAGTTTATTGAAATCATGAAATAGTTCGATCTTAATATTAGACATTTAATTCAGGTGTACATAACGCCTTTGCAAGGGGCGCGTTGCAAACGCGTCCCGCGCAGTGAGTGAAACGAACGTAGCAGATTTTGCAAACTTGTTATGCATTGTTTATTTATTCGCAAACGATTCTAATTCTTCAACAGCATTGTTATTTTTATTTCGTATTGCTAAGTCTAATGCTGTTTTTCCATTCTTATTTTTTTGCTCCAAATTAGCACCTAATTTAATCAATGTTGTAATGATTAAAGGGGTTTGATTATATTGAGCAGCAATCATCAAAGCAGTTTCATCATTGTGTACTGTTTTATGAATATCTGCTCCTAATCCTACAAGTTCGATTAACATTTTAGGGTTTTTAGAGTAACCTGCCGCACCTGTAAGAGGCGTACCTTTAAATACCCCATCCGATTCATTTATATCTACTCCCCGATTTTTTAAAGCCGTTAAAATCTTAGGGTTATTTGAACCTATCGCTGCCCACATAACAACTGGGCCATTTCCATCCCCTGGCATTAACGCTTCTTCAGGTATTTCGGATACAGAGTCTATATTCGCACTTTCCCAAAAGCTTGATGTGCTGTACTCACGATAAGGATTACTGATTTTGATATATATTACAAACAACAAAGCTATGCCTAACGCAATAATATAAATGGGTTTCACTTGGGTCATTTTTACTCCTTCTAAAGTTTGCTGATTTAGTGATGAAAGTATGTGCATAACGCCTTTAAAACGGGCGCGCGCTGTTTGCGCGTCCGAGTGAGTGAAACGAACGTAAGTTTTTGAACTTGTTATGAGTTTTCTTGATCATTTTCTTCAAATGCTAGCGCAATTGCAGTTTTTATTTTTGATATTGTACCGAAAAATATAAGCGACGCGCCAAGAACAAGAGTACCTCCTTGAAAATGGTCTTTGACCATCATTACTATATGACTTAGCACAAAAAGGTAACCTAGCCCGACCGAGCCCTTGAAAAAGCTGTCTCGATCATATGTTGGCCTTTTCAGGGGAAACCCTTTTCTCAATTTCTTTGGCAACACGTATAGATATAACTGACTTTGAAGAAAAATTATCGCCAATAGGACCAATGCCCCGAAAATAATTAAGGAAGGGTTATCTGGTCTTAACCCTTCAACAAACCTCGAAGACTCTGCCATAGACAGTATTAATACACAGATAACACAACACAAGATTCTTAGAAATTTAAACATGATACTCATAACGCCTTTAAAACGGGCGGCGCGTTTTCGCGACGTCCGAGCCGCAGGCGGC
>CAYXQH010001044.1:0-1704 GCA_964467425.1 uncultured Saprospiraceae bacterium | reverse complement strand
ATGTGATGAGTTTGAGTGATTATGTGTGGGCATTTGGTCAATTTGTCGATCATGATATTACGATCACTCCATCTGATACGACAGAGGATTTTACTATTAATATTCCTTCTGGAGATCCTTGGTTTGATCCAGATTCACTTGGACTATCTATAATTCCAATGAGTCGAACAAATCATATGGATGGAACAGGTGATGATGTTTCTAATCCAAGAAGAATCCAAAACTTAACCACTGCTTTTATTGACGGTTCTTCGTTTTATGGAGACAATCAGGAAAGATCCGAGTGGCTAAGAACTTATGTTCACGGAAAATTGAAAACTTCTGATGGTAATTTATTGCCTTATAATACCATAACAGGACAATTTGATTCAGATTTAGATCCTAATGCTCCTCACATGGAGGACGAGTTAGGATTGTCTGTAAAACATTTTATTGCAGGCGATGTGCGTGGTAATGAAAATCCGCTTTTAACGAGTTTGCACACTATTTTTATAAGAGAACACAATAGAATTTGTGATGAATTGAGAGTTGTCCACCTCAATTGGAGAGACGAACGACTGTATCAAGAAGCAAGAAAACGAACGGTTGCCATTCTCAATTCTATCATTTACGAAGAATGGTTACCAACAATGGGCATTCATTTACCTGATTACCAAGGATATGACCGAACGGTCAATGCTGGTATTTCCAATGTTTTTACCGTTACAGCATATCGAATGGGACACACCTTGTTGAGTGGAACCATTTTACGATTAGATAATGATGGAAACCCAATTCCAGAAGGACACCTTAGATTGAAAGATGCTTTCTTCAATCCATTAGAAATACCTAAAGTTGGAGGTTTAGAACCTTATTTAAAAGGAATGGGAGCACAAGCACAGCAACAATTTGATGCTAAAATGCTTGATGACGTCCGTAACTTTTTGTTTTCAGAAACAGGTGAGTTAGGTGTGGATTTAGCATCCATTAATATTAATAGAGGACGAGAGAGAGGAGTACCTGACTATAATTCAATACGAGAGTACTATGATATGGGTAGAGTTTCAAGTTTCTCCGAAATTAACTCAAATACAGATATCGCTAACGCATTAGAAACTTTATATGGTTCCGTTAATGATATAGACCCTTGGGTAGGAATGTTGTCAGAAGAAAGAATGCCAAATTCGATTTTTAGTGAATTAGTGATAGCCGTTCTTGCTAGACAATTTCAAAATTTGAGAGATGGTGATCGCTATTATTATCAAAACGATCCTCACCTGACAGCTGCCGAGAAAGCAGAAATTAAAAATACAAGAATGTATGATGTCTTGATGAGAAATACCAATCTTTCTATCATGCAGCCAAATGTATTTGAAGCAGTACCGCACAACGAGATTTGTATCGCTCAGCAAGCAACCGCTTCTATCGAAGGGAAGGTGTCAAGAGAAGATGGGGAATTGTTGAAAGGAGTTGCATTAGAAGTTAGCAATCCAAACGGTTCTCAAGCTGCTCAAACACAAACTGGAAATTATACGTTCTCTGATTTAACTACTTGTGAACAGTATGTTGTAAGAGCTGATAAACCAGAATCTGTATATGAAGGTGTTTCTACAATTGATATTGTGAAAATTTCAAAACATGTATTAAATGTAGATTTGCTGGATTCGCCGTATAAAAGGTTAGCGGCAGATGTAAATAACTCAGGGACAATCTCTACATTAGATA
>CAYXQH010001043.1:0-1709 GCA_964467425.1 uncultured Saprospiraceae bacterium | reverse complement strand
ATTCCTACTATGTTGTGCCCTTTTTGAGAAAGATAACGGCTAATATTATCTGCAATAAGGATTTCATCCTCAACGATTAAGATTTTGAATGGAGTCATATTGTCGTCAGTTGGTTAAAAGATCCGTTTAGCTCGTTTGGATACTCAAATGTAAAGGTTCGAGACTATTAAATCCAGCTATTGGGTATTAAAATTGAGTTAAAATATTGGGTTTCTCTTTAAAAAAGATAGAAAAGGAGGCTCCATTTTCATTGCGCGTTTCCAAATAGCCATTGAGTTGACGACTCATACTTTTGAGCAAATATGTCCCTAATCCTTTTTTCCTTTCTGTCAATTCACCTTCAGAGAACCCAGGGCCATTGTCATTATATTTAAGGCAAAATTGGTCTTCTAATTTTTGAAGCTGAATATCTACTTTTAGTTTTTGGCCTTCTACTCTAGCATACTTCAAACTATTCGTCAGTAGTTCGGTCAGTATAATACCTAGCGGCATAGAAGTTTCCAAATTAAAAGAACGGTTGTCCATATCAATATTAAAGGAAGGCTTTTCCTCCTCAATCGAAAGATTACTAAAGTGCATACATAAATTCTCCGCATAATCAAGAAGGCTTATTTGTGCCATATCTTTTTGCTGATAGAGAATTTCATGGATGGCAGCCATACTATACACTCTATTTGCCATGGTGTCAAGATTCTTCTGAATTTCTGGTTCTTCAATATCCTCTTTTTGAATCTCAAGTAAACTAATAATGATTTGCAAATTATTTTTTACTCGGTGATGTACCTCAGATTGAAGAATAATCTGCCTTTGCAAGGATTTCGAAAGTTCTTGATTATTTTGTTTTATCGCTTCACTCTGTCCTTTCATTTTATGATTTGCTTTTTGCAATCTCATATAATAATAGGTAAGCAGAGAAGCAAAAATTAAAACCAGGCCTATTATTCCAATAAGTAAATTTCGGCGATCTTTTTCGAATTTAATTTCCTGTGCTTGCTCTGCCAATGTTTGCTCCCTTTTTTCATCTTCATAGCGGGCATTAATTTCTAATACTTTTTCATTATTACTCTCATCAATATGATCCAACTCTAAGCGATACCCTTTATTGAGGTAATGCCAGGCAGAATCAACATCTCCTAAACGTCTAAAAATTTCTCCCCTAAATCGATAATAAGAGCTTAGATGCCAATGCTCTTCAAATCCTTCTTTGATGGCTTGTCGGGCAGAAGCAATAGTAGTATCACTATACGCCAAAGCTTTTATATAATTACCTTTTTCAAAATACCACCCGGTGATACTTCCTGTCATATAGCCATATCCTGCATGGTCTTCTATTTTTTTAAAAATAGACCCCGCTGCTTTATAATGCATTAATCGTTCATCGGTTTTATTACGATCTACTAGCATCCCCATCAACATATGTCCTACTGCTTCTTTTTCAAGTTGCTTATATGCAGGTGCGGTACGTAATACTTCTTTTGCATAATACACAGCAGAATCCCTATCGCTAAAAATTCGATGATAAGAGGAAATTCGGACACAGAAAAGTGGATAAAGCGAATCAATGACTTCGTGGGTATTAATAGCAGATTGCACCTCACGGAGATTTGAAATGCAGTTTTCTGCTCGTCCTATTTTTTCATATAGCCTGGCAAGGATTATTCAAGCGTTTCCATAGACATCCCACACTTTTTTTTTTACTTGTTTTTTTT
>CAYXQH010001042.1:0-1712 GCA_964467425.1 uncultured Saprospiraceae bacterium | reverse complement strand
TGTTCGTTTTGGTAGGGGATTATTATTTATAATGGCTTATGTTAGCATATTTTTAAAATGAATCCAATAATTGAATCTTAAAATAAGAATATGCTATTTTCTATATTAAAAAAATGTAAATAAATAATAAAAAAAGGTAATGGGTGAAACCCATTACCTTTTTTGAAGCGGAAGTATTTAATTTTTATACTTCTATGTGGTAAAATTATCGATTATCAATTCTTTCTTTAGCAAGTTTATTTCCTTGTCTTAAGGATTCTTGCCAGTCTTTCAAATAACCAGTCTTACCAGCTTTTTTACGTGCATCTCCACGATAAAGATAAATATCTGCCTCAGGAAATTTAGTGCCAATTTGCTCTAGATCCAAAGTTTTCGTGAAAACAGCCACGGCTTGTTCGTATTCTTCATTTTCCAAAAGGGCTCTACCATAATGAAAAGTAGCAAAGCGTTGCCATCCAGCATTTGGATCGTCAGCTTTAAATCTTCTAATAGAATAAAACTTCAAATCATTATAAGCACCTTCGTAGTCATTTAATTTCATATGACATTCCGCTTTCATTCTTCGAGACTTCCAATAAATTGGTTGTAGAGGAATAGACTTTTTGATCGCCTGATCAAAATCAGGAATCGCTCCTTTGAAATCTTCCTGAACAATTTTAACTCGAGCTCGACCAAAATAAGCATCCGGATTATTAGGAGCAATATCTATACTTTTATCAAAATCATAGAGAGAGTCTTTATAGTTCTCTAGTAAAAAATTGACGAAACCTCTACGCTCATAAGCTTGAGCATGACGTTCATACTTAGCGATTGCTTTATTAAGAGCTTCCTTCGCTTCAATTTCTTTGCCTTTTTGGCTAATCAAATCTTTACCTTTCAAAAAAGCTTGTACAGCTATTTTGTCACTTTTAGGTTCTACATTACCGTGATGAAGAATGTTTCCTTCTTCAGTCATCCATGCACCCATGTTTCCAGAAACCGCAAATTGGGCTAGGTATTCCAAAAGGTTCAGCGTGTTTTTCCAGCTTTTCATGGAACCTTGTGTAATAAAACGTGGAACTTTTAGTGAAGAAGAAGATTCATCAAAGATCTCTTCTGTGTTGAGTAGAATGTCAGATTTGTAATAATTTTCGACTCTATGATGGTACATCTTAAGTACCTTATCATAACTCTTAGGGCTGCCGAATTCTAAGTGTCCTTTGAAAATAGTCTTGTAAGTAGTCATCTTGCTGTTTTTGAGGATTTTACCTTTAGTTGTTTTAATCCTGAAGTACAAAAAATAATTTAGATTGAGCGTAAAAAATACTTCTCAACTGGGTGTAGAATTCCTCAATTAATTGATAATTTGCTAATTACTAATTAAATATAGTATTCAAAAAGTGTTTTGCAATAAGGTATATTATACACAAAACAATTTTCGTTATGACTTGGTTCCAAAGTGCACAAATTAATTCTTTTCTGGATTACACGCAGTTTTCTCAAAGTTGTCTATCAACAGAGCTTTCTCAATAAAGTTAATCTATCGTTGATGGGATTTCCCTGAATAAGAGAAGAACTACAAAAATCGTTAATTTTTTTGGAAAAGTCAAAATAATATTCGACATTGCGAGATTTTTCTAATGCATATGATAAATTGTTATATAACAATCTGTCTCAATCTGCTGACTGTCAATTGATTACGGCGCTTTGTTTTCGCCATAATTACAAACATT
>CAYXQH010001041.1:0-1715 GCA_964467425.1 uncultured Saprospiraceae bacterium | reverse complement strand
GTGAACTCTTTGCTTCGATCTGGGGAGAGGAAAAAGGTGTTGGTGTACGTAGTGCTGTCGGAATGGGAACGTTACCAGATAACATCCCTGTAGAAATAGAAGCAAGATTTTTATTAAAACTATAATCTGTTCGTATGACTAAAAACTGGTATGACCTTAATTATTCCGGCATCGACACTCCTGCTTTAATTATCGATAAAGAAAAAGTGAAGTATAATATTCACTTAGCAATAGAGCTCGCTAAAGGAGAGGATAGATTACGTCCTCATGTCAAGACGCATAAAACTTTAGAAGTTGCAAAAATGCAATTAGCAGAAGGTATCTACAAATTTAAGTGTGCAACAATTGCCGAAGCAGAAATGCTGGGTATGGCTGGGGCTGAAGAAGTGCTGATCGCTTATCCAATCCAAGGGCCAAAAATTAATCGTGTTTTATCTTTACAAGAAAAATATTCGGAAACAGAATATAGCGTTCTTATTGATAATTTGAATACAGCGAAATCCATTCAGGACCGTGCAGCAGAGGCTAATCAAATGCTATCTGTTTTTATTGATATTAATAATGGTCAAAACCGAACAGGAACCAAGATTCAAAAGGTCGAAAATCTGGTTGATACTATCCAGGAATTTAAAAACATAGAGCTTGTCGGTCTTCATTGTTACGATGGGCATATCAGGATGTCCAGCTTTGACGACCGAAGAAGGGAGTGTCAGGATGCATTTTCAGAAGTACTTGAATTGCAATCAAGTCTAGAAACGAAATTACAAAAAGAACTAGTCATGGTTGCTGGGGGAAGTCCTTCATTTAGCGTCCATGCAGAACACCATCAAGTGGAATGCAGTCCAGGGACTTTTATATTTTGGGATCAACGCTATGCAGATGATTATGAAGAGCAGGCTTTCAAAAAAGCAGCAGTAGTGGCTACGCGTGTTATTTCAAAATTAGATGCCTATACTTATTGCCTGGATCTTGGACATAAAAGTATTGCAAGTGAGTTTCCTTTTCCAAGAGTGAAAATTATTCATCCCAATACGTTTACACAAATAGGGCATAGTGAAGAACACTTGATTATTAAAAGCGAAACTCCTGATGTACTTTCTCCCGGTGAATTATTATTAGCTTTCCCATATCATATTTGTCCGACGGTCGCACTTTATGATCATATACATGTCGCGAATAGAGGAGCTATAAATGAACAATGGGCCGTCATCGCCCGCAATCGAAAAATAACGATATGAAAGAGTATTGGGCTATCTGCCTTCTGATAAGTATCGGAAAAGGAAGACCTTATTTTAAATATTAACCAGTCTCTAGATTCTAGAAATAAAAGCTAAAGGATTGGCCTTTTACTTTTTAGTAAATATCAGGTTGAAATCCGTTAAAAATTATAAACTGTTTGAGTCCTGATGAGAATCAGTCAGGACGAGTTTTTAGAATTTAGGATTTCGAGCTTATTTTTACGTAAAAAAAGTAAACAGCCTTGGGTTTTTGTTTCTTTTTGTGCTAAGACAAAAAGAAAATTGCTTTTAGAAAAAAATTAAACACATGAAAAGTCTTCCCTTTATTGTTGACGGGCATCTGGACTTAAGTATGAATGCGATGGAATGGAATCGTGATCTTCGAAAATCAATCGATCAGATAAATGATTTAGAAAAGGGATTGAGCGATAAACCTGATCGCGGAAATGCAACTGTATCTTTCCCTGAAATGCGAAA
>CAYXQH010001040.1:0-1721 GCA_964467425.1 uncultured Saprospiraceae bacterium | reverse complement strand
ATATTGAGATCAATGGTACAGCAACATTTAACAACTCTACTAATGCTTCTGCTACTACTTTTGCTCCTGGAAATAGCCCTGGAGAGATGGAAGTAAGAGGAGATTTTGATCTGGGAAGTTCTACTACAACTTTCGAGATTACTGGTACATCAGCCGCTAGTGATTACGATCAAATCGAAAACACAAACGGTTCTACTTTAACAATTTCATCTGCAAAGGCACACTTAGATTGGGGATCTTACATTCCTGATGATGACGGTATGGGTGGTCCATGTTATGTAATCGTTGATGAATTTAGTACAGTAAATGGTCCATTCAGTAGCATAACCAGCTCAAATTCTTCAATAATATATACTGTAGACTATTCATCTCCTGGTCAGGTTATAATCTGCTTTGATGCACTTCTTCTTCCTGTAGAGTTAACATATTTTACTGGAGAGAAAACAGACCAAGGTTCGGAGCTTAGCTGGGCAACTGCAAGCGAAGAAAATAATGCGCACTTCGAAGTAGAACATAGCATCAATGGAAGAGATTTCTCTATGCTTGAGAAAGTAGAAGGAAATGGAACTTCAGTAATTGCACATGATTATTCATATGTTCATAAAAATCCTGCGAATGGTGATAACTATTATCGCTTAAAGCAAGTAGATTTTAATGGTAATTTTGAATATTCAAATATTGTACATCTTCGAAGTGCAACTTCAGATACTCCGGTTTCTATTTATCCGAATCCAGCGCAAGATGTTATCACCTATGAAGGTACTCCTGCGACGTTGACAATCTATGATATTTATGGAAGAGCAGTCCTGCATCAAACTACAGCAGAAAAAACGACTCTTGATATCAGTAGACTTGAGATTGGTGTTTATACGATCGAAGTATTAAGCGATACCAATGAAAAGACATTTCAAAGATTTGTCAAAAAATAAAAAATCTATCTAAACATAACCAAGGTTGTACTTCTTTTAGAAGTGCAACCTTTTTGTTAATTTGACTTTATTCTATTTTTTAGTGTTTAAAAAGATCCGCAAACCAGGAATCAGACTTTAATTGTTTGCAATGCTTTTATCCAAGTAATTAGCCCTGTTCAAATGAAAAACCACCTCCTACCCATCCTTTTATTACTAATAAGTAATTATTCATTCAGCACCAATTATATGGTATCAACCGTTAGCGAATTGCATAACACAGTTGACATTGTAGTACCCGGTGATACGATCATTATGACAAATGGAATTTGGATGGATGCAGAAATTACTTTTGATGCAGATGGTGCCCAAAATAATCCTATAGTTTTGAAAGCAGAAACTCCAGGCGAGGTTATTATCTCCGGAGATGTTCGGCTACGAATTGGAGGAGATTATCTTGTAGTAAGCGGTCTTAAATTTGAAAACTGTATAGCAACTGAAGGTAATTTAATTTCTTTTCGAAAAAACAGTACAGAACATGCTTCTCATAGCCGATTAACAGAATCTATCATTATTGATTGCAATCCACCAGATGATGATACTAATTATAAATGGGTTGGTATTTATGGCCATTACAATGAAGTGGACCATTGTTACATCGCTAATAAAACACATATTGGTACAACTCTAGTGGTTTGGACCGACGATACGGAAGGGAATCATCATGTCCATCATAATTATTTTGGTCCGCGTCCGGAAGGTACTGGAAACGGATTTGAAACGATAAGAGTTGGTACGAGCACTTATGCGCAG
>CAYXQH010001039.1:0-1728 GCA_964467425.1 uncultured Saprospiraceae bacterium | reverse complement strand
GCACCTGTTTTGGGAACAGGGGGTCGCAAGTTCGAATCTTGCCGCCCCGACCATCATCCCCCTGTAATTTTAAAACTCAAAACATCCTCTTCGCCGAGTAAGTTTCTTATTTTAAACATGTTTTTTGAAACTATTTCATACTTGACCTGATTGTATGCCTATGTGCGGAAAAATCTAATCTATGAGTAACAGTCATTTGGAAGAAACGGTAAGACTTTACTAACTTTAAATTCCTATAGATTTTGCAAATCTATTAGGGAATCATATGACACCCACAGCCACAGCCTCACATACACAAGCGCAGCCAATAGCTCCGGCCTATAAAGCCATGGAAGTTGGCCGTGTCATGAATGTCGGGTCATCCGTCGCTGTCATTCAAATCAGCAAAAATATAATCAGAAACAACCAGCTTAATATGGCGCAAATTGGGACTATATTGAAAATACTTACCAGTGAATCCATTGTAGTTGCTATGGTTTCGTCATTGAAAATTGGCGAAAATGATGATGAAGGTATGAGTGATGGCTGCATCGCCAACCTCAATATTCTAGGTGAAATTTCGACTAATCAGACAACCAAAGAAACTAAATTTTTCAGAGGTGTCCGGTCTTTCCCTGTTATTGGAGAGCCTGTTTACAATATGTCTCCAGCGGACTTGCAGCTCATATTCAATAAGGAAAACACGCCGTGTATAGATATTGGTCGGCTGCAACAGGATAACTCAATTGTAGCCAAGGTTCGAACGGATGATCTGCTCTCGAAACATTTTGCTATAATTGGGTCAACAGGCTCTGGTAAATCCTGTACCGTAGCGCTTGTTTTGCAAGCCATTTTGCAAGAAAACAGTAGGGCACATGTGGTGTTGTTTGACCCACATAATGAATATTCGAAAAGCTTTGGGAATTTAGCAGAGGTTATCAGCAATGATTCGCTGGATTTACCTATTTGGATGTTTGATTTCACGGAAACTGTCGAACTTTTAACCAGTGAAATTGATGATCAGGCTAGAGAGGAAGAAGAAATTCTTCATGACATTCTTTTAAAGGCAAAGCGTTTATATGATCGATCGTTACAAAATGGCGATATTAGCTCTCAAACGAAATTAGATGATATAGAGGCAGACCTACAACGTGCCACACATATCACGCTTGATTCTCCTGTGCCTTACCGCATTCGGGATGTCCTGAAGTTAATTGATATGTCTATGGGTAAGCTTGAAAATAATTCGAATTTAGGACCATATAGGCGCCTTAAACGCCGTATTCAGACGATAATGACTGACCCTCGATATCAATTCATTTTTCGAAACCAGGCTGCTCCACTCCCCATTGAACAATTAATTGGCCGAATTTTTCGTATCCCTGTAAATAATAAACCCATCTCGATTATGGATTTTTCAGGGATTCCATCAGAAGCTTTGAATATTGTTGTTTCAGTCATTAGCCGTCTTGCATTTGAATTAGCGACGTGGAGTGAACGTCGGATTCCAATTCTGTTGGTTTGTGAAGAAGCTCACAGGTATATTCCGAGTGATCCAAAACTAGGGTTTCATTCTACGAGACGCATTATAGCCCGGATTGCGAAAGAAGGACGTAAATATGGTGTGTCATTAGGTATAATTTCTCAAAGACCGTCTGAACTCGAAGCTTCGACTCTCTCGCAATGTTCAACTATTTTCTCGATGCGGTTATCAAATGAGATTGACCAAAATTTTGTCAGAGCCGCCGT
>CAYXQH010001038.1:0-1731 GCA_964467425.1 uncultured Saprospiraceae bacterium | reverse complement strand
AATAAACCCTTGATCGTCTCGCCCCATTAATCGTTTTGGAATATTTAAAATATTCAGAGTCGATGCTGTTGCTTCCTTTGATGAATGGAAATATCGAAAATTCGGTGTTCGCCTGGGGATTGGACTTTAAACAGAGGTGAGGGCTGTCATTTTTATTCCTCGTCGTAGTTCCGTATTAGAAAATCATGCTCAGGTTCTTCTTTGTTCCAATCTGTCTGTGTCAGGAAAATAATGATTGCTCCTGCCAAAACCATGACTATTCGGATTATAAAACCGATTAAACGTCCATTGGCATCAATCCAGGTTAGATAGGAAAGTTGAACGCCAACTAGCATTAAAAATAAGGCTAAGAAGCCAATGATAAACAGTGAAAAGCCAAATATGGCGTATATTGCTTTTTTAGACATTTTTTTTAATTTTCAATCTCAAAATTACGTAATAATAAACGTTCAAAGAATTAATTTAGGTTTTAAACCAAAAAGTGATTTAATTTTTGCCCAATACTAAAAACACACAAATTGCTTATATTTGTAGCAAATTACTTTAAAGTACTTTTATTGGCCATACGGATTCCGTTTTAGCCAATTATAACCAGTTAAACCAGTAAATGATTAAGCTTGTAGAATGTCCGAGAGACGCGATGCAGGGGATAAAGACCTTTATTCCAACGGCTACAAAAGTAGCTTACATCAATCAATTGCTTCAAGTTGGCTTTGATACCATTGATTTTGGAAGTTTTGTTTCTCCAAAAGCAATACCTCAAATGGCGGATACAGCAGAAGTACTTGCCGGGCTTGATCTTAGTACTACTAAATCCAAGCTTTTGGCTATCGTCGCCAATACCCGAGGTGCTGTCGATGCTTGTCAACATAAAGAAATTACCTATCTCGGCTATCCTTTTTCAATCTCCGAAACTTTTCAGCTTCGAAATACAAATTCTACCATTGAAGAATCTGTAGCGAGAGTCCAGAAAATACAGGACTTATGTATACAACATTCAAAACAGCTAGTAGTTTATATTTCTATGGGATTTGGTAATCCTTATGGAGATGAATGGAATGTCGAGTTGGTTCAAAAATGGGTCAATCGATTGAACGAAATGGATATTCGTATCTTTTCACTCTCCGATACTATTGGTGTTTCGAATCCAGAGAATATTAGTTATCTATTTGAAAACCTGATTCCTAAATACCCGGATGTCGTTTTTGGAGCACATTTGCATACACAACCACATAATTGGAAAGAGAAAATCAAAGCAGCTTATGAAAGCGGCTGCCGACGCTATGATGGTGCGCTTCGTGGTTATGGTGGTTGTCCAATGGCAAAGGATGATCTTACAGGAAATATGGCTATGGAGAATATCATCTCTTATCTCAATGAAATAGAACTTGAATTAGGTTTGGATGCGCCAGCTTTCGAAAAAGGAATGGCGATGACCGGAGATGTTTTTCCATTTCATTAATCTTCTTATTCGAATTCGTTACTTTATATCAAGTTTGTAAATAAAGAAAAGCCCGGACAGACATACTGCCAAGGCTTTTTTGCATTAGGTAATTAAGTGGGTTTATTTCACAGTTAGGTTATAATGTGCTGTCGGGTTGAGGGGGCAAAAATAAACATACTCACCCGGACTAAGCGAAACAACATCTGTCATGGAGCTTGTTCCATTTTTGACAGGTGCTTTTACATAAGCTTCTTTGATATGGTTAGCCTGATCTGTTTTTCCTTTAG
>CAYXQH010001037.1:0-1736 GCA_964467425.1 uncultured Saprospiraceae bacterium | reverse complement strand
GCTTCTACTTTTCAATGCTATCAAATGGGAACTATTATTGGTGCAGAAACAGGCTTACGTGGCGACCACAGCTACATCGGCTGGGCTGGAGCGATCATTTTGTTTGCTGGCGTATTTGATATGATGGATGGACGATTAGCTCGCCTTGGAAAAATGGAATCGAAGTTTGGAGCCTTATATGACTCTGTTTTAGACCGATATAGTGAACTAATTATGTTTCTGGGAATCTGTTATTATCTAGCTTCTCATGATTATTTCCTAAGCTCTTTATTAGCATTTATTGCGATGATCGGATCTATCATGGTTAGTTATACCAGAGCAAGAGCAGAAGGTCTAGGCGTAGATTGTAGTGTGGGATGGATGCAACGACCTGAGCGAATACTTTTAGTAGGTATATCGGCAGTTGCTTGCGGAGTCACCTCTTATTTTATGGGTCCAGATCAGATTTTATTGTTTTCATTTATTAATTTTGAGGCGATTTCTATCTTTGTTGGTCCAATAGCAATTTTAGCAGTCATGTCAAACATTACTGCGCTTCGAAGATTAGAACATAGCAGACAAGAATTAAAAGGTCAATAAAACAGGCTGATAAAATATATTTTCAAAAACTGATTTGAGAGGCAAGGATTAAATCCAGCTTTCTGGATCAGTTTCTATTTTTATAGCGCATATTGTTTTTCATTCAATTGATGTTGTAAAATAGTTTAGTCAAAATCAAAACCTTGAAAGAAAAAAACATTGAGAGTCTCCCAAGAATGACCTCCAGCAGGTTTTCTTACAGTAGTATAGTGCCCTACTTCCTGATAGTAGCCTTATATCTACTCTGGGTTACTTTTGGTATTAATGAATTAAGAAGAGATCACTTTATCTTAATCTTCGGGGTTTCATTGGTCTATTTTTCGAATGAAACAGGCCGCAAACTGGCACTTGGTTATATCTTTCTCATCATTTACTGGATTTTGTTTGACTCTGTCAGAGCTTTTCCTAACTATGAATATATGCCAATTCATATCGGAGATCTTTACAATATGGAATTGAGTTGGTTTGGCATTTCTACCAGTGAAGGGGTAATAACGGCTAATGAATACTTTGGCATTCACAATAGTATCTTTTTTGATATTTATAGTGCCATCATCTATATCTGCTGGATACCAGTACCATTTGTTTTTGGACTATACCTGTTTTTTACGAATCGGCGAAAAGCACTCGTCCATTTCTGGTTTGCCTTTCTCGTTGTTAGTGTGTTTGGCTTAACCTTTCAATATTTATATCCAGCTGCTGCACCCTGGTATGTAGAACTTTACGGTATTGAAGGAGGTTTTCAAAAAGTACCCGGCAACCCTGGGCGACTGGTCAATTTTGATCACTTTTTTGGAGTTGATACCTTTTCAAATATGTACAGCATGAATGCTAATGTCTATGCTGCTGTACCATCTAAGCATTGTGCCTTTCCAATTATTGCTTTGTTTTTTGCATTAAGAAGCAAATTACGATGGTGGATTATTGGCTTTTCGATACTTACGGTTTCAACCTGGTTTTCAGCAGTATACTCTAATCATCATTACATTGTAGATGTGATTGCCGGAATAGGCACCGCTTTATTAGCTTTAGCTTTTTATAATTTATTGATGAAAACAAGAGTCAAAACCTGGCTGGATAAATACGGAGAAAAATTGTATTGAGGAATTAGGAATTAGGAATTAGGAATTAGGAATTAGGAATTAGGAATTAGGAAT
>CAYXQH010001036.1:0-1736 GCA_964467425.1 uncultured Saprospiraceae bacterium | reverse complement strand
GGAGAAGCTTTAGTTGGGGTAACTATCGTTTTAAAAGACAATCCGGGAATCGGAGCAGTTTCAGATATTGATGGCAACTTTACAATTGATGCACCATCGGAAGACGTAGTCTTGCTTATCAGTTACATTGGTTACCAATCGCAAGAAATAGCATTAAATGGGAGATCAACAATCACAGTTAATATGATACAGGATCTTCAGACACTGGACGAAGTAATTGTTGTTGGTTTTGGTACACAAAAGAAAAGATTTACAACCGGAGCTATTTCAAAAGTCAGTGGTGAAGAGTTACAAAACCTGGCACAAACATCCGTAGAAAATGCTTTACAGGGAAGAGTGTCCGGTGTAATGGTTACTTCTTCTGATGCAATGGCCGGTTCTCCAGTTTCCATACGTATACGAGGAACCTCCTCCATTGTAGCAAGCAGTGAACCGCTTTATGTGGTCGATGGTGTTCCGGTAGTAAGTGGAAACTTTTCTCATAATAATGCCAGCACCTGGCGATTAGCGACTGCCCACGAATCTAATGCACTTTCACAACTTAATCCTGCGGATATCGAATCTATTGAAATTTTAAAAGATGCTTCCGCTGCTGCAATTTACGGGTCACGAGGAGCAAACGGCGTAGTCATTATTACTACTAAAAGAGGAAAAGAAGGGAAAACAAAATTTGACATTGGCTTGCAGTCCGGATTCACGCAAGCCACCAATCGGGTTGAACTATTGGACGGCCCCACCTATATAGCATTAGCTAAAGAAGCCTGGGCGAACTCAGGTAATAGCACTGCGAATGATTATGAAGACCTCTGGAACACTTTAATCAATCCTAATCTTGCTGCCCAAGGTTTTACAAAAGAAATTGCTGAAAACACAAACACAAACTGGATAGATGAAGCTTTACGAGACGGACAGTTTCAGGAATTAAACCTTTCCGCTTCGGGTGGAAATAAAAAAACCTTATTCTATCTTGGAGGTACTTATCGGGATGAAAAAGGAATCTTTACGGGCAATGATTTCAAACGATATAATGCCCGCGTAAACTTAGACCATAAGCCAACAGAACAATTATCACTTGGTGCTAGAATTGCCTATACGGTTACAGATAATGATATCATTCCTGTTTCCTGGGCAGGAGGACTAGGAACTGCTCAAAGTCAGGCATTACCTTTTTGGCCAATTTTTAATCCTGACGGTACTTATTTTAATGCAAAATCAGGAAATAATGTTGCTGCTGAATTGGCGAATACGGAAATGAATCAGAAAGGAACCTCTGTTCTAGGTAATTTCTATGCGCAGTATAGTTTCCTGAATCATTTTACCCTTCGCTCAGAATTCGGGATCAATAATATTTATAAAAAAGAGTTTTATTATCGTTCTGAAATTATTGAACCAGTAGCGGTAGCAACTTCTGTTTTATCCGAAAGTATAAACTGGAACACCAACAATACACTATCTTATAATAGAACATTTGGAGATCATGCATTGGATGTTTTAGCAGGAATGAATGCTACGAAAGGTGATTTTTTCTCTAACATTATTGATGGCGAAGGATTTTCAAATCCAGCTTTTAAAAATCCTCAAAATGCAAATGTTCGAAGACCTTCCATATTTACCACCCAGTTTAGTTTTCTTTCTGTACTTGGAAGAATTAACTACCGATTTAAAGATCGATACTTACTAGGTTTTAGTATTAGAAGAGATGGATCTTCAAGATTTGGACCAGGTAACAGATGGGG
>CAYXQH010001035.1:0-1737 GCA_964467425.1 uncultured Saprospiraceae bacterium | reverse complement strand
ATTGGTTCAGGATGCTTCTTATACTGCTTTGAGAAACCTTACTATAGGGTATACTGTAAATCCAGAATTGGTAAGTAAAGCAGGTTTAGGTTCTTTAAGAATTTATGCTGCATCTACCAACTTGTTGTATATAATGTCAGATAGTTACACTTCTTTTAATCCAGAAGGTGTTGAGATCACGAATGGTGGTTACGCAGGACCTACAACATATGGATACCAGGAAGGAGCAAGTCCGATTGTAAGAAGTTTTACTTTTGGTATAAATCTTAATTTTTAAGAAACTAAATATTAATTTTTAAACAATAAAATAATGAAAAAATTATATATAATATTGGTGACAGTGCTGTCCATAACAACAGCTTGTAACAATGATTTGGATCAATTGCCTCCGATAGATGCTGAAGCTACTACTTTGACGACTTTTGCAGAAGTTTTGAATGCGGCATATTATTATCAGCAGGCTTCAGCTACGCCTATGGCAATCATGGGTGATTTTAGAGCTGACAATATGTTGATGGATGAAGAACCATATCCTGCATTTGACAGATATAATGCGGATTTGGCAGGTGGTGATTTGGTAGAGCAATTTTTTCGCCCTTTCTATAGCAATTTGTATAAGTCTATATTAAGTGCGAATAACGTAATCAATAATTCTACAGATGCTACGCAGATTGGTGAAGCTCAATTTTTAAGAGCCTTGTCTTACTTCAAACTCGTACAGGTTTTTGGTGATGTAACGGTGAATTTATCTGCTGCACCAGATGTTTCAGATAAATCTTTATTAACAAGAGTTTCAGCTGCTACTGTTTATAATGATGTGATCATTCCTGATTTTACTAAGGCAATCGCTGCTTTAGATAATTCCGGATTATCAACTGGTCGAGCAACTCAAATCGCAGCTCAGGGATTATTGGGTAAAGTTTATATGCACAGAGGTAATTTTAATAGTGCTGAACCATTACTAAATGACGTAATAACCGGAGCTGCTGGTGCAGGGATTGCTCTACAAGCAAACTTTGCTGACATTTTTGGAGGTGATAACGATGATGAAGATGATAATGACTTGAATGCAGAAATCATATTTGCTACTCAATTATCAACTTCAATAAATGATGAATACGATTTCACTGGATTTCCAGGATGGTTTAGTGGAGGTGATACAAAATCTTTAGAGCCATTAGATCCAGACCTAATTGCTGCTTTTGATGCAGTTGCTAGTGATACACTTGTTGGAGGTGATATAAGAAGAGCACTAACCATTAATGAGGCGAATAGTACAGGGCCAAAATATGGTGGTCTTGGTCAGGACTGGTCAGAACTTAGATTAGCAGATGTTATTTTGTTATACGCTGAAGCGCGGAATGAGAATGGTGCTTCTGCAGGAGACGTTCTTCCTTTATTAGATGATATTCGTACAAGAGCAGGGTTAAATATTTTAGATCCTGGAACGATTAATTCGCAAGGATTAGTTAGACAGGCTATTGCTGACGAAAGAAGATTAGAATTAGCTTTTGAAGGACAGAGATGGTTTGATTTGGTGAGAACAGGTACAGTTGATGCTGAAATGGGAGAAACGATTAATGCAAATTATCATTTGTTTCCTATTCCAGACTCAGAAGTATTAGCAAGTGACGGAGTAATTACTCAAAATGCTGGCTACTAATTCTTACTTTATAAAGAGTGTGTCTAAATTTATTTTAGACACACTCTAAGTTTACTATTAAATGAAATAAAATA
>CAYXQH010001034.1:0-1740 GCA_964467425.1 uncultured Saprospiraceae bacterium | reverse complement strand
AATGCTTAGAATGATAATTAAAAATCGTAACCAATATAAGTAAGTAAGTAGTTCACGAAATTAAAATATAATAATAGAGGATAACTCTTATTTTTGTGATTATGTCAAGAAAAAAGAGATATATCCAATTAACACCAGATCAAAAAGTTGCTCTGGAAAAATCCTATAAAACAGGTCATTCACATGATTTTCGAAAACGCTGTCACTGTATCTTGCTAAGTTCTCAGCAATGGACAGTAAAACAACTTAGTGATTTCTTCAAGATTAGTCAGCTTAGTGTTTACAAATGGTTTAACCGTTACGAATCTGAAGGAATTAAAGGTTTACAGATTCGCTCTGGTCGTGGTCGTAAGCGTAAGCTTAATATTGACAATCAAGATCATGTGGATGCGGTAAAAGCAGGTTTAGCCAAAGAAAACAGAAGTATCAAACAACTCAAAGAAGACTTAGAGTCACAACTTGCCACCTCAATAGGAGATACGACGCTGCGTGATTTTTTAAAAGTCTTGGTTACCGATACCGACGATTCCGGCTCTGTCTCAAATCCAAGCAGGACTCAAGGCAGATGGGTGAAAAGATAGAACGCATGAAGTTATTGTGGGCTCTACAAAAGCAAGGTCACATCGATCTTTTCTTTAGCGATGAGTCTGGTTTCCAGTTAGTGCCTAATTTACCTTACGGCTGGCAAGCTAAAGGAGAGTATGTTAGAATGTTTCCTCGCAAAGGCAACAACCTAAGTGTTTTTGGTTTACTCAGTACAGATAACCGCTTAGTGTGTTATCCAACAGAACAAACAACAAATGCTGCCTTTATTATTCAATGCTTAGATGATTTTGTAAAGAAAATCAATAAACCAACTGTGATTATTATGGATAATGCACCCATACACAGAGCTAAAATCATGATGAACAAACGTAAAGAGTGGGAGGCTAAAGATTTGTTTATTTTCTTTCTCCCAAAATATTGCCCACACTTAAATCGCATTGAAACATTGTGGCGTAAGATAAAATACGAATGGCTTAAGCCGAAAGACTATAAATCATGGCGAACTTTTACCAAAGCTGTCAAAAATATTCTGGCCTCTTTTGGCTCAGACAATTATAATATAAATTTTAGCGATCCTTATTATATCGCTTAATTTCGTGAACTACTTAAGTGACGGAACCAAATTATTTGAATGTATTTTCGATTTTCTGAAGTTTGCTAAGCGATTGACTGATAGGGAATTAGTGTGTAAACTTTCTAAAAAAGGAGATTTGAGTGTTCTTAAAAAAGATCTCTTGCTAGATTGGTCCGATAATGTCCGTATTCATAAGGATTGGTTGTACATTGCAGTGAATCAATTACATAAATCTCCTGCATTTACTGGAGGAGAAGAAACTGCAAAGTCACCATATCGAATTCTAAGATTAAAATTTAGATAAAAAAATAATGCCACGACCGTATGGACGTGGCACTACCCTGTTTAGAGATTTATATAGATAGCGTAGAATAATAATTAGTTACGCCTCCACTATTTTTTCGGAAAATACTACTGGAGGATCACTTCACGTTCCTCAACCATTTTACGAATATTGATCAAAGCATATCGCATACGACCAAGAGCAGTATTAATACTAACTCTAGTTAATTGAGCAATTTCTTTAAAACTCATATCAGCATAATGTCGAAGAATAACAACTTCACGTTGTTCTGGAGGAAGTTGATCTACTAAAGATCTAATTTTTTCGTGAGTCTGAC
>CAYXQH010001033.1:0-1741 GCA_964467425.1 uncultured Saprospiraceae bacterium | reverse complement strand
TAGCTGATTCTGTTTCACACAAATTAGGAACCGACATTATTTCAACCACCGGAACTGGATTGATAGTAAACTGAATACTATCATTGTTTGTACAAGTGTTGCCATCAGTAAATTCATAATATGCAGTAAAATCACCTGGTACCAGTGTCGTCGGATCAAAACTTCCTGCAGCATCAACACTTCCCGTCCAAGTTCCCCCAATTGGATTAGGAGTCAGCGTTGAAATGGTATCATTTCCACAAAAAGGATTAACTGGATCAAAAGATATGACAGGTAAATCATTGATAACAATATCGAGGGTATCCATTCCGATACATCCATTGCTATCCATGAAATCATAAATGGTTTCAAAACTTCCAACTCCAAATTGTGATGGTACAAAAAGGCTATCAACAGTTGTACCCGACCAATTTCCACCAAGCGGCGTTACATTCAAATTAATAGAATCAGAATTCACGCAAAGTGGTGCAACCGTTGCAATCGTAATATCTGGCGTAGGATTTACTCTAAATTGAAAAGTCAACGAATCTTTACAATTATCAAAATTTGTAAAAACATAAGTCGCCTCATAATCTCCAACTCCCAAAAGACTCGGCTGAATCATTCCGTCAGGTAAAATATCTCCTCTCCAATTTCCTCCTGAAGGAGAAAACAAAACTTGAAAATCTGGTTCGTTTACACAAAAATCACCTGGATCGTTATGCATGACTGGGGTTACCTCATTTACATCAATTGTAATGGTCGAGTCATTTACACAGCCGCGTTCCTCTACTTCATAATTTAAATCAAAGGAACCAGTCCCTGATATAAGAGGATCGAAAAAATCGCCATTCACGCCTATCCCATCAAGAACACCTCCAGCTGGGTTTGCGATTATTAATTGCGGAGGATCATTTTCACAAATTGGCCCCAATGGCTCCAACTCTATCTCTGGAACAAAAGGAATAACCGTCACCGTATCTCTATAACTACTGTTACATTCATAGCTAACCGTCACCTCATATTGAGTTGAATCAAAAGGTGCTGCAATTGGATTTTGAATATCAAAAGAAGATAAGGTAGGCTCGGGATTCCAAGTGTAGGTTTCACCGCCAGGAGTTGCAATTAATTCTACATCAGTTCCTTGGCAAATTATGGTATCCAGCAGAGGTTCTACTGTTGAGGTAGAACCATTGATGCAAACGGTTTGATTATTGTTAGCTCCACCTGTGCTCGCTGTAAAACCCCAAAATACATTTGGATTTCCGTTAAAAATATTAGTAACAATATCATCAAAAAATCTTACACGAGTTCCATCCAGAAAAGCTGCAAACTCAGTAGAAACAGGATCCCATGACAATCTAAAACAATAGTCTTCTCCATCTTCAATATTTGAAAGTATTTCTGGTTCATCCAAACTATTAGGTCCAAAATGGGATGGATCTCCATTTTTTACAATTGCAATATGATCTTGGTTGGGATCGTCATAAACTCCATTTCGCCAAGTATCCATTTCAACAATAAGAGATTCAGTAACATTCAAATAGCCAATTCCCCCTCCTGTTTGACCATTTAAGACACTATTGGTTGTCATGATAAAAGCAATACCATCTGCCCCCGATCCGTTTTTTGTACCAAAATTGACTATGGCATCTACGAAAAAAGGTTTGGTTAAATCAACCGTTTCGTCAGAGAGAATATTTCCAATTTGGTTATCTCTATCTCTTGTCAAACGGTAGCAATCTCCACCAATATCTCTTGC
>CAYXQH010001032.1:0-1751 GCA_964467425.1 uncultured Saprospiraceae bacterium | reverse complement strand
AATCATTCAATTGATTCAGCATCCAGTCGAACCAGTTCGCTATCGTGGGAAAACAATAAAATCCGTCATACAAATGAATTATACCTATGCTTCTGCCATGGATTACCCTCAACTAGAAGAAGTGGTTACTCAAACGCAAGGTGCTATAAAGCTAAAGACAAAATATGCAAAGTATAAATTAACGGATTACCGAAAAGTAAAATCTCCGATCAAGAAGTAAAAGCTGTGAATTCTAAAACTATAAAAGCTATTAAAAAAATTAGAGTATGAAAAATATATCTTACGCCTCCCTGTTGACTTGTTTGTTTATATTAATGTTATGGATTGCTTTCCCTTCAAATATACAGGCTCAGTCGCAAACAAAAGAAACAATCTCGGAAAGCCTTTATGGTCCTGATATTCATGATGGAGCACTTACCTTCGATGATCCTTTGGATTGCACGGCACCAACTGAATGTGGAGGTCGAATTGTCTGCGAATATAGATCTTATATCGCTTTGGAAATGGGGCCACTCACTGATCCGGATATAAGCTATGCAACAGGTGTATATACACTAACCGTTGAGGTGGATTATAGCTATACCAATAATGATGGAGTTTTTATTCCATTGGAAACGGAGACGCTTGACATTGGCTTTAATAAAGATGGAGGTACGTTTAAAAATAAAGATCGTCGACTTTTTGATGGCGGGTATGGAATTCAGATATTAGAAACAACTGCGGTGTATAAAGATCCTGATGGAGTCGTATTGTTGAATACAGATATCCCTTTAGAAGCAGAATTATTTGTTGGCTCTTATATCGATCGATATTTACCTATTGATGAAACAGCAGCAATTAATCCAGGGATTATCTACTCATTCGCAAGTGGAGGAAACTATATCAAAATAAAATGGGATGAAATCCCTAATGCAGATTCTTATGATTTAGAATGGACTTGGGTAGATGATGAATTGATTTTTCCACTGATTGATGAAGTTGATTTTAAATATAATTCCACCAGAGTAAATGTATTTCCTAGTGATCGATTATTGGGAGAGGAGTATTTAATTTCAAATATTTATAGAAAAGGGAAAATTATTGCGCGGGTCAGAGGCATCGGCCGAGGTGATGATTGTGATCAATTTGCAAGAACACCCTGGGATAAAGATAATCTAGTAGATGTTTCTACACTAAATTCCTCAGAGTATCTACAATTAAACGGACACCTGGAAAGCTTTAACTGGCAACACAATCGTACCTATGCGGAAGAAGGAAAACACAAAGATGTGATCTCTTATTTTGATGGTACCATGCGTCCGCGGCAGTCCGTTTCCAAATTGGAATCCGATAACCATGCTATTGTCTCGGAGAGCTATTATGATCATGTCGGAAGAGCAACTATTCAATCTCTACCTGCCCCATATATTCTTGGATCAACCTATGCTAAAAATATTGATTATTATGATAATTTCAATACTAGTGGAGGTGTCCCGTACAATCGGACCCACTTTGAAAAAGATAGTGAGAATTGTGTGGAATTGCCAGATACATTTGATGCATCTGGTTCTGGGCAGTATTATTCTAGTTCTAATACTATAACAGATGATCATCAGGCTTATGTGCCGGATGCCTTTGGTTTTCCATTTACACAAACGATCTATACACAAGATCAAACCGGTCGGGTTCGCTTTCAGGGTGGAGTAGGACAGACACACCAAATCGGAAACGGACATGAAACCAAATATTATTATGGGATCCCGGAACAGCAG
>CAYXQH010001031.1:0-1756 GCA_964467425.1 uncultured Saprospiraceae bacterium | reverse complement strand
CGAATTCACATAAAAAATTAATACTAAAAAATTAAAAAACATGAAGAAACTGATATTATCAACACTATTGCTTTGCGCATTCTTCTTCACGCAAACCAATGCTCAAATCCAAACGCCTAGTGCCAGCCCTTCTGCTAAAATTATGCAGACGGTAGGTCTTACAGATATTACGATTGAGTATTCTCGTCCTAGTAAGAAAGGAAGAGAATTATTTGTCGAAATTGAGAAATGGGGAAAAATGTGGCGAACCGGTGCTAACTCATCTTCTAAAATCGAATTTAGCGACGATGTAAAAATCGAAGGAAAAGAAGTTAAAAAAGGGAAGTATGCTATCTACAGTATTCCTGGAAAAGAAACCTGGACCGTAATGTTGTACAGTGATCTTTCTCTTGGTGGTAATACGAAGGGCTATGATTCCAGTAAAGAAGTTGCGCGTTTTAATGTCAAAACAGTTGTCCATGAATTTGACATCATGGAATCTTTTGCATTTATGTTTGACAACTTAAAAGACAACTCTGCGGAAATTGGTTTCGCTTGGGGACCATACTATGTTCCATTTAAAGTGGAAGTAGAAGTGGATAAAAAAGTAACAGCTGCTATTGATAAAACCATGAAAGGTATTTCAAGAAATGATTACTATCAAGCTGCTTTGTACTATTCAAAAAACAACAAAGATCTTGACCAGGCATTAGAGTGGGCGAAAGCTGCAAACAAAATCGCAAGCGACGAAGGTAATCCTCGTTACTGGCAATTACGATTAGAAGCTCAAATCCAAGCTCAAAAAGGAGATCACAAAAGAGCAATTGCTAAAATCGCTGAATCTACTGCTGCTGCTAAAAAAGCCGGAAATGATGGCTACGCAGAAGCGAATGAAAAGATGGCGATGGGTTGGAAAAAGTAATTTTATCTCTGAATAAAATATTGAATTAAAAAGCCTCCGAAGTACTATTACTTCGGAGGCTTTTAATTGCTCTAATTTTATCTTATTTCAACTGCCTTAGCAATTGTTCTGCTTCGTCATAATGATCTGCATTTTGATCTGCTGTTAGTTGTTGTAAAAAAACTTGCGCTTTTTCAAGGTCATTGTTTTTAATATGTGCCAACGCAGAATACCAATTCGCTTGATCTTTATACAATAAATCACCACTATCCAGAATAGATTTGAAGTGCAACAATGCTTCAGTAGTTTGTCCGAGTTCCATTTTAGAAATACCAAGACCTAATTGAAGTTGACTGGCATTTTCTGTTGCTTTAATCATCGATTCAAAAATCGGGAGGGCCTCTTTATAATTTCTTTGTGAATATAAATCATCTAAACGGAGTAATTCAGTATTTGTCTCATCTCGCTGAATGAGGCTCAATTCATAATGTTCAAAATTAGCCGCATATAATTTTTCAGGAGTCATTGCGCTATCATTGAAGCACATAAATACAAAAATCAATAAGGCGGCGATGGAAGCTACAGCAGCTATCCAGGGCATTAAACTTCTTTGTTTGGCAGGGGCAGTACCAGGCTTATTTGCAATGGTAGTTTCACCAAAGGCTGTTTTATGAATGTTTTTTAATTTGTCTTTAAAAGCTGTTTCATGATAAGCTTCAATCCCTAGGATGAATTCTTTTCGTTCCTTTAGCCTTGCCATTAGTCCAGCATCTGAACTCATTGCAAGTTCAAATTTTGATTTATTTTTTTCATCAAAACGTCCCATGATATAATCATCTATTTGTTCGTCTGTAAAATTTGACTTAGCCATCAATA
>CAYXQH010001030.1:0-1762 GCA_964467425.1 uncultured Saprospiraceae bacterium | reverse complement strand
AAATTCTAACATTGCACCGCCACCAGTCGAGACATAACTTACTTTATCAGCCAATCCCATTTGGTTTACAGCAGCAACAGAATCACCACCACCTACCAATGAAAAAGCACCTTTACTAGTAGCTTTCGCCACCGTTTTTGCAATAGTCATGGTTCCTTTGGCATACGGTTTCATTTCAAATACACCCATTGGTCCATTCCACAATAAGGTTTTAGATTTTAAAACAACCGCTGAAAAATCTTTTTGAGCAGCTTTTCCAATATCCAGACCCATCCAACCTTTAGGGATACGTTTGCTATACTTGTTGGCTTTTTTTGCTTTAGCATCAAACTTATCTGCAGCGGTAGAATCTTTCGGGAGGTATATTTTGACGCCTTTTTTTTCTGCTTTTTTTAATAAACGTAAGGCGAGTTTGAGTTTGTTATCTTCTACTAAAGAATTTCCAACATTGCCGCCTTGTGCTTTTAAAAAGGTATAAGCCATACCACCTCCAATCAATAAATTATCAGCAAAGTCAATGAGCTTTTCTAATAATAAAATCTTATCGGAAACTTTTGCACCACCAATAATTGCGGTTAAGGGACGTTCAGGATTATTTAAAACTTTCTCCGCATTTTCAATTTCTTTTTGCATTAAAAAACCAAAAGATTTGGTTCCTTTCTTAAAAAATGTTGCAATGGTAGTCGTGGAAGCATGTGCGCGATGTGCGGTTCCAAAAGCATCATTGACATATAGGTCTGCCAATTTTGATAATTTCTTGGCAAAAGCTTTGTCTCCTTTACCTTCTTCTTTTTGAAAGCGCGTATTTTCTAAAACTAAAACTTCTCCTGGCTTCAGTGCCTTTGTCATTTTCGTAGCTATTGGTCCAACGGTTTGCGGACAAAACTGGACTTTCTTTCTAAGTAATTTGCCGAGATGTTTAACCACATGCTCCAAAGTGAATTTTTTTACATTGATCGAACCATCCTCATTAAGTTTCTTTTGTGGGCGACCCAGATGCGACATTAAAATGACAGCGCCACCCGATTTTAGAATATGTTTGATCGTAGGCAATGCTCCCCGAATTCTGGTGTCATCTGTTATTTTATATTTAGCGTCAAGTGGAACATTAAAATCTACTCGAACGATAGCTTTTTTTCCTTTGAAATTTAGATCCATGTGTTTTGAATTCTTTTTTAAGATTAAAGAAGGGAATAGGTTTTTAAGCGTCAAATTAGAAATGCAAAAATAAAAAAACACCGCTCGATCAAAGAAAGAAGCAGTGTTTTTTATTATAGGTTATGCTAATAGTAAGAATTTAAGCTAAAGCAGCTTTTCTGGAAGCTTTTGCTCTCTTTTTAGGAGCGGCTTTTCTTACTTTGCTTTTTTTTACCATTGGAAGTTTTACTACTCGTCTGCACATGTCTGCTAATCGAGCAGAATAACCAGCCTCATTATCATACCAACTCACGATCTTAATCATTTTACCAGCCACTTGAGTTAACTGACTATCAAAAATGGAAGAGTGTGGATTTCCAACAATATCAGAAGATACTAAAGGAGCATCTACATATTCCAAAACGCCTTTTAGTTTTCTACGAGAAGCTACTTCGAATTTTTTATTGACCTCTTCAATCGTCACATCTTTTTCTACCAAGACATTTAGCTCTACCAAAGATCCAGTGATTACAGGAACTCGGAGCGCCATTGCAAACATCTTACCTGCTACTGGTGGATAAACTTTAGAAACTGCAGTTGCAGCACCCGTTGTTGTCGGAACTAT
>CAYXQH010001029.1:0-1767 GCA_964467425.1 uncultured Saprospiraceae bacterium | reverse complement strand
AGTTTATAATAATAACAAAATCTAAAACTATGAAATTTTTTACTGGACAATCTTTAATTCTACTTTTCTGTATGTTATTTTCTACGGCACTCGAAGGTCAAGGAATCACTCAAGTTATTGATCATTCAGGTGATGGGGTTAATATTTTGCAATTTACTATGGAGATTGCTGCTGATGGTGATGGGAATATATATGTGACAGGTAGAGAATCTTTTAATGCATTTAAAATAGAGCCTGACGGAACGATTACTGAAATTATTGATATCCTTGGTGATGGAAATTTAAACACATTGAGACTTCCTAATGGAATTACAGTGGATCATTTAGGAAATGTATTTGTAGTTGGAGAAGGTTCGGATAATGTCTTTAAAATAGAGCCAGATGGAACGATTACCGAAATTATTGACGTCACTGGAGATGGACAGGGGAATGGCTTTGATGTACCCAAAAAAGCTACGGTAGATGATCTTGGTAATTTATATGTAGCTGGAGGTCATTCGGACAATGTCTTTAAAATAGAACCTGATGGAACGATTACCGAAATTATAGATGCAACTGGAGATGGCAACGGAAATACTTTGGATGGAGCCTATGATGTTGCAATTGATAGTGATTATAATGTCTATATTGCAGGTGCGGGTTCAAATAATGCTTTTAAAATAGAAGTTGACGGAACGATTACTGAAATTATAGATGCAACTGGAGATGGCAACGGAAATGTTTTGGATGGACCAAGAGCAATCGATGTTGATGATCTTAAGAATGTTTATATTTCTGGATTCTGGTCACATAATGCATTTAAAATAGAACCTGATGGAACAATTACTGAAATTATCGATGAGACTGGGGATGGAAATGGGAATTTGTTTGATCATGGAGGAGGAATAGATATTGATAGTGATCAGAATGTGTATCTTGCCGGAACGGCATCAAATAACGTATTTAAATTAGATCCATTTGGTGCTCTTATTGAGGTTATTGATGAAACAGGTAGTGGTTCTAATCCATTAGCTGGACCAGTTGGTGTATTCGTAGATGAAAATGACGATGTTTATATAGCTGGTTCTATTAGTGATAATGCTTTCCAGCTTAAATTAAATCCTTTAGCTGTAGATTTAATTGCTTTTAATGCAAGTGAAAATGCGGAGGGTGTATTACTGGAATGGCAAACGGCATCCGAACTAAATAACGAAGGTTTTGAAGTCCAAAGATTGGTGGACCAACAAGATTGGCAAACAATTCAATTTCAAAATGGAAAGGGTACCACTTCGGAACGAACGGATTATAGCGTTCTGGATCGCCAAGCAAAGAATGGTGTAAATTATTATCGTTTAAAACAAATCGACTTTGATGGCAAGTTCGAATATTCTGAAATAACATCAACGCTCATTGAGGATTTTGTAGCTTTTGAATTGCGGCCTAACCCAGCAAGAGATAAGTTGAATGTCGTAGGTGTTCAAAGTGGAAAATATAAGATAATAGACTCGTTTGGTAGCTTAATCAAAGAAGGGCAATTGAGTGGTTCTTCTCTCGATGTTTCTGATATTGCTCAGGGGACTTATTTCTTTCAGTTGATAACAGACAAAGCAATTTCTACTAAAATGTTTTTTAAACTTTAAAGCTTATTTTTCCATCACCTTTTTATTCACTTAAAAAATGAGGTTTTTTGACATGGACCTGCTCTGACGAGTCTGATATTGTCAGAGTCATCAGACCCGAATCCGCCGATTCAGGCGGGCGGGGTTTCACGAAGTATTAATTTCTATA
>CAYXQH010001028.1:0-1776 GCA_964467425.1 uncultured Saprospiraceae bacterium | reverse complement strand
ACCAAATCTTTGGAGGGGATTATATAAACACGCTGCCCTTGAAATCCATTGGCAGAATACAAATCTCTAGGCACTTCAGGATATTTTCCTTCAGCATTCAACCACCAATGGGCACCATAGGTTCCGTTGGAATGAGCTGTTGGTTTCGTAATGTAGTCTATCCATTCGGGATGGAATATCTGCTCTCCGTTCCAATTTCCTTTGTTGAGATGCAGAATGCCAAATTTGGCCCAATCACGGGTGCTCGCCCATCCATAGGAAGAGCCTACGAAATTTCCAGACATATCGGTTTCGATAAGCATGGAGTGCATTCCTATTTTATCAATGAGTTGCTCATAAGGGAAATCCAAATACTCTTGATGGGTATTGAACTGCTTACGAAGTATTCCAGATAAAAGATTGGAAGTCCCAGAGGAATAATTCCATACTTCTGTTGGCGCAGCTATGGGCTGTTTATTACCCTGCTTAGCAGTCATATCAGCATCTAAAAATAACATTTCGGTGACATCTGAGATGGAGGTGTAATCCTCTTCCCATTCCAATCCACTTTGCATGCGCATCAAATGATTCAAGGAAATTTGATGTTTTTGATTTTTCATACGGATTTCGTCTTGAAAAGGATAATGCTCCTGAACCTTGATTTTACCTTGATAGTCCAGAATTCCGTATAAGGTTGCCAGAATACTTTTCGTCATTGACCAACCAAGAATAGGGGTATCCTTAGAAAAACCTTCGATATATTCTTCCGCTACAATATGTCCTTTATAAGCTACTAAAACAGTTCTTGTTTTTTGTACTTCATAATTCTCAAAAGCCCCATGAACTGCAGCATTTAATTTTTTATAGTCGATGCTCTTAAAAACAGTGTCCGTTTCCCCATTGTTTCCATAGGGAAAAGGCAAAGAATCATAAGCTGAACTTGTACGAACAGGTCTTAGAAGCCTTTGGGTCTTATCATATTCTTCGTTTATCAATACACAACCCAATCCATCACGACAAACTGTTTCACGCGACATCAATCCGAAAACCGAGGTAATCACACGCTTTTCGTTGGCACTTTCGAGTTCAGCAAGTTTTATAAGGGGAACATCGTTATCACTTTCAACGATATCAGAATACATGCGTTGAGAAATAAAGTTCGTTGATGCCAGGTTTTTAGAAGCATAGCCAGATATGATATTAAGTTTTGGATAGTTGAAATAAGCTACAAAACAAATGATAATCAAAAGGACAAGTAGAATACGTTTAAAGAGTTTCAAAATAGGAAGGAATTTATATGTTGTACATTTAAAACGAATATAGGTAATCAATAATGAAAAGTTTTAAAGCATATCTTATTGTTTTTTTGCTGTTCTTAACTTCGTGTACAGAAGTAGAAGACCCCTATGTTTGGAAGCCTTTAGAAGTAACGGCAACAGCCTATAATTCTGTACGTTCACAGACTCAAGGCAATCCTATAATCGCGGCTTGGGGAGATTCTTTAAAAATAGAAACGCCCTCTATTGCTGTTTCTAGAAATTTAATTGCCTTGGGACTTAAACATAATACGCCAGTAAAAATTGAAGGATTTGATAGTATTTTTCTCGTCCGAGATAAAATGCAAAGGAGATGGCGAAACCGAATCGATATCTATATGGGAACGGACATCAAAAAAGCTAAAGATTGGGGGAAAAAGAAATTAACCATTCACTACGGCGTATTAAAAGATAGTCTAGAAAATGATTTGGAAGCCCAATGATTTTGTAATTTTCCATAGGAAAGCTATTCTCAGATGAA
>CAYXQH010001027.1:0-1779 GCA_964467425.1 uncultured Saprospiraceae bacterium | reverse complement strand
TGACTACCTAAAACCAATACCGCGTTTAGGTTCATTGTCTTCTTCCATCAAGGTGAATCCGGAGATGTCCTCTAATTCAACGGTGTGAATGAGCGTCCGAGATCTTTTTGCAGCAGGAATGTCTGCCATTCTCAGATTTTGGCGACGGATACTTTCTTCGATAATTTTCCGAACTGTTCGGGCATTGCCGAAGTATTTGTGTTTATTGTCTAATAATTTTTCGATGTACGTTTTCAGATGAGTCTCTGCTTTAGGGGATAGCGATAAGTCTTCTTTTTCGAACATCATTTTGGCAATTTCCAAGAGCTCTTCAGCAGCATAATCGGAAAAGTGGAATTGCTTATCAAAACGAGATAGAAGTCCCGGGTTTGCTTCTAAAAATTGTTTCATCTCATTGGGGTATCCTGCTACAATCACCATAAACTCGCCGCGCTGATCTTCCATCCGCTTAAGCAGGGTTTCGATAGCCTCACTTCCAAAATCATTTTGCCCGCCTTTGGTCAAACCATACGCTTCATCTATAAATAAGCCTCCTCCAATCGCTTCGTCTATCTTCTCGCTAGTCTTAATAGCTGTTTGTCCAACATGTCCGGCAACCAGTGTTTTTCGATCACACTCGACCAAATGTCCTCTTTCTAAAATTCCAAGGGCTTTATAAATCTGAACGAGTAAACGAGCAACTGTCGTTTTTCCAGTTCCAGGATTGCCTTTGAATACCGTATGTAAAGAAAAAGCCTTTTTAATGTCTTTTCCAATCTCCCTATAGTAACGAACCAATTTGGTTTGTTCGTCCACTTCTTTTTTTAAGCTTTCTAAGCCCACTAACTCTCGCAATTGTTTGATAGCATCTTCAAGGAGTGCTTCGTCGACCGGAATAGCAATATTGTCATTGGCACTTTGAGTGAAAACTTTCTCCACATCTTCCAGGGCGATGGAAGATAAATCTTCTGGTTCTAGCTTATTAAGGTCGGAGCCAGATTGCATCAAACGAATAGCAAGGTTTTGCTTCGCTTCTTCAATGATGCCATTGATGTATCGGGCATTTCCAAATTGTTCATCTCTGTTTCGATAGACTTCTACTAGTTTTTTATGAACTAATTCTTTAGCTTTTTCTTTGATTAATACGCCACGTCGTTCGGCGGTGTATTCTGCAATTTGCATTAATTCATCTGGAGCATAATCCGGAAAATGGATAATATTTCGAAGGCGGCTATATAAACCAGGATTCGAGTTTACAAAATCCTGCATTTCTTTTGGATATCCAGCAAAAATAATAGAAAGGTCATTATTGTTTTCTGCCAATTCTTTCAACAGCACCTCCACTACTTCACGTCCAAAATCTTTTCCATCATCTCCACGGTTGGTGAGTGCATAGGCTTCATCAATAAATAAAATTCCTCCTCTGGCTTTCTCGATTACTTTTTTGACTTTAGGAGCAGTCTGGCCGATAAACTCACCGACAAGGTCAGCCCTTCCGACTTCCATCACTTTTCCATGAGATAAAAGATCGAGACTATGATAAATTTGACCGAGCATTTTTGCAACGGTTGTTTTACCCGTTCCAGGATTGCCTGTGAAAACACTATGTAAGTTTAAAGGTTGATCCTCTTCCAGCCCTTTATCTTTTCTAACTTTTAAAAATTGAAGATAAGTAGCCAATTCATTAATTTGAGCTTTAACGGTATTCAAACCAATCAATCCTTCCAATTCAATTTTAGCTTCATCAAAGCTGAGCTTTTTTATTTCTTGAGTAGCTGTTCTCTCAGTAGTTTCGATTTT
>CAYXQH010001026.1:0-1784 GCA_964467425.1 uncultured Saprospiraceae bacterium | reverse complement strand
AGAGAAAAATTCCGGTCTGAATTTATCAAAAAAAGTTATCTGAGATTTGTGCAAATAACCCGAAAGTTAGCCAGAAGTTTTTCAGATGTTGATTTTGACCCGCAACGTATTGAAGCTATTTTAAAAAATGAAAAGAACATTCAATCGCTCAACTGGTTACATCAAAAGAAACAAGGAATTATATTAAAAAAAACAAGAAGGTCGATCTAATTTAGAACGACCTCTTGCTTAGCCTCTCCTCCTCTCCGTTAGTCTACCAATTCATCCTCTATCACTATATATTGTGTACTCTTCATGTCAAGGCCTCCCAGGTTATTTCCATTTAAATTGAAATCTACCTGCAGCGTACCGCCACTGTACGTATAGTCGTTTACTGTAAAATTAAGAGTTGAGCTCCCGCCATTGTTATCCGTAAATTCTAAGGTTTGATTTTCTTCAAGCTCTACACCAAAGAAACTATGATTGCTGGTAAAATCTACGATTAACTGATTACCAACTAAGGTGTAAGACACATAAGTAACTTCAACCGAATTTTGTCCTACTGATGCCAAGACTACATCATCTTCTATTTCCGGTAATTCTATTTCTGTTATAGCAGCAGTTTGAACGGCTGCGGAATCTTCAATAATTAATTCTTCTTTAGTACAAGAAGTTAAAACTAAAGTGAAAGCTAATACTAAAAGAGCGAATAAGTTTTTCATAATAAAAAGGGGTTAAATCTTCTTCACAATATTTAAGCATTGCGAAAGAAGCGGTTTTGAAAATGAATAATAATTCGTTTTGCTGCAAGGCAAAACAATCCCGACTTATCGAGATAAAATCATTTCCTGTCCCAATTCATCATGTGCACCTGATGGGATTGAGTTTGCACAAAGCTCTGCCAGGCACAGGGAGAGCGACTCTCTGTACAAGCAGCGGAATTATTTTTTAAGTATCCCAATGCAAAGCATAAATCTCCATTTCGCAAACTGTAATAGTCTGCAAAAACTAAAGGTTTATTCCTTAGCTATAAAAGGGTAAATAATGAGTGAAAAATAGGGTATGGAAAGTCGTGAAGACTTCACCCAAAGCTAGTATTTAACTTTGAGAAGATTGGTTGTTTTTCATTGGCTGATTTTTTAAGGGGTTATACAGGTTTTATTTTAATTGTTTTCTTTGACACTATAAATCTATACGATAATTTACTTTTAAACAAGTCAATGTTCTGAACGGTAGTTTTTATGTTCTAAACGGTAAAACGGAATGTTAAAAAATTAATTTATTAAAGCATAGTTCATATACTTTTGTTCTTTTTTTGATACTTCATCATCGCTAACTCTATGGCAATAAAAAGACTTTCTTTATGAACAGGCTTTGACATATAAGCAGCCGGAAGTGTTTTTTTTGCTTTTTCAATATTCCCTTTATCAAACTGCGAAGTCAAAAATATAAACGGTTTTGGATCAGCATGCTCCTGAATAAACTGCGCTACTTCAATCCCTGTTTTAATTCCATTCAGTCGAATATCAATGAGAATAATATCTGGACAATATAAACTATAATTCTTCACTGCTTCTTCATAAGAAATTGCAATGTCAATTACATCAAGCCCTTTTCTAACCAAAAAGCGCTTTAAATTATCTGCGATGATCACCTCATCTTCTACAATTAATACTTTTACTTTGGGCATTCCTTTTACTTTTTCAGCATTACTAGAGCCTTTAGTTTTTGTATTAATTGTCCAGAACTTCATCTTAATTTATTTGTATACCTAATTTTAAATAAAAAAGATAGAATAAGCTAAA
>CAYXQH010001025.1:0-1791 GCA_964467425.1 uncultured Saprospiraceae bacterium | reverse complement strand
CGTCGGTTGTATTAGACGATGTTCAACCAGCAACTTGTTATGGCGCAAATGATGGCGGTATTAGTCTTTCTGTTTCTGGAACGAATCCTACTATTGCATGGAGTAGTGGTATCACCAGTACGAGTGATGATGTAACTGGTTTAGCCGCAGGTTTTTACAATGTAACGGTTACGGACAGCGGTTGCCAAACCATATTGTCAAATATCGTCGTACCACAACCCGATTCAGTATCAGCACTTTTCACTACAGAAGATGTTGATTGTTTTGGTGGAAATGATGGTCAAATAAATTTAAGTGTTTCTGGCGGCAACCCAAATTATTCTTTTGTATGGAATAATGCCCCATCCGTTCAAAATCCAAGTGGTCTGACTTCAGGAGATTATTATTATACGATTACCGATTCGCAGGGATGTACTTTCGAATCTGATACCATAACCATCACAGAACCACCCGTTTTATCTGTTTTGATAAATCAAAAACAAGAGCCTTTGTGTTTTGGTGATGCAACAGGTGCGATTGACGTAAGTGCAATGGGAGGAACACCTCCTTATCAATATTTTTGGAGTGATGGGGTAGGTGGTTCAAGTCGTTCAGGTTTGCCAGCAGGGCCTTATGATGTGACAGTTTTGGACGCAAATGATTGTCAAATTGTGGAATCCACCATTATGATTAACAATCCACCATTATTCACGGTGGATGCCGTACAAGTAACAGATGCTTCTTGTTTTGGAATTGCCGATGGAGCGATTGATATGACTGCTTCTGGTGGGACAGGAACGATTGGCTATCTTTGGAATACCAATGATGCCACCCAAGATTTAACGGGTCTTGCCAATGGTGATTATGTCCTTACTGTTATTGATGGCAACAGTTGCCGAGCGGTTTCTGATACGATAGAAATTTTAGCACCTAATAATTTGAATATCGATCTTGATACCATCAGTCCCTCCTGTATAGGAAGATCAGATGGAGCAATTGATTTGGAAGTTTTGTCTGGAGGAACAAGTCCTTACACTTATTTGTGGAGTGATTCTACTACAAATGAAGATTTAACGAATGTGCCAGCCGGATTTTATCATGTAACGATTACTCATGCCGATGGTTGTATTTCAACTTTTACAAAAATAGAAGTTGATGCGGATCAAGTAATTGATGGAAGTAATGTTGAATCGCTTTCGCCTATCTGTTTTGGTGACTCGACGGGTCGGATTTTGTCCTTTATCCTCGGAGGTCAAACACCCTACAATTATAATTGGAACAATGGAATGTCGACTGAAAATTTAGAGAATCTTTCAAGTGGGTTTTATGAATTAACCGTGACTGATGCCAATGATTGTCGACTCGAAATAGACTCTATTGAGATTACTGAAAATGATAGTTTGATGGTTCAAGTATTGGCGGTTGACCCAGTACTTTGTCATAATGATACGACTGGTAGCATAACCGTTCAAGGGTTTGGTGGCACTCCAAATTATACTTACATCTGGAACGGAGGAACATATGTTGGGGCAAATATTTCGGGACTTCCTCCTGGAAATTACGACTTAACCCTCCAAGATTCAGTGGATTGTATATTTGATGATCTTCCTCCAGTTGTTATCGATAATCCGCCATTGATTGGTGTCTCTGTTCAAGTAAGCCTTGACCCTGATTGTTCTGGAGGACTTAGTCGAGATTCGATAAAACTGACGGTAACAGGTGGAGTAGGAAACCTCAATTTTTTGTGGAGTGATAGTACAACGGGTGCTAATTTAGTGAATATTCCTCCTGGTGAATATGCAGTAACTGTCA
>CAYXQH010001024.1:0-1794 GCA_964467425.1 uncultured Saprospiraceae bacterium | reverse complement strand
ATTTTAGAATCAAAAAACTTGACCTATCACTCCTTGATGGATGCCTACCTAGGACCTAGAGAAGGGACGGGTTCTGTACGAGAAAGAATCGCTGACTTTTTAGGCGAGACCTCCTTTTCACCGGTGATGAGAAAGCTGGATTGGTTAGGCCTGTTTAGAAATAAACGGATTGGAATGGAACGCGCAACACCTGCTTTGATTTTAGAAAATTTATTATTAGAAAAATGGAAGTTGGAAGAAGACGATAAAGATATGATCGTCATGCGCCATGAATTTGAATACAAATTAGATGGCAAGCATAAAGAACTTCGATCTACTTTGGTTTTAAAAGGGAATAATTCAGTAGATACTGCCATGGCAAAATTGGTAGGCGTCCCAATGGGGATTTTTGTAAAATTAGTCATGTTGGGTAAAATTACCGCAAAAGGTGTCAATATTCCAGTGATGAAAGAAGTCTACGATCCGGTTTTGGAAGAGCTACAAGAATTCGGCGTCATCTTTAAAGAAGAGGAACGAGACATTTAATCAATATTCAATCAATCCTTCATCCTCAAATAATAAATAAAAGCACCCAAGGATAAAAAACCAGACAACCACATCAAGGCAGCAGTAGTAATCGCTGCGCCTTCAATTCCGTATTTTAAAATCATAAAATAATTGGCAATCAGATTAATCACTAAGATGATGATGGAAAATGTAGCGCTGACTTTTGGCCAGCCAATCGCAGATAGCAAATTACCAAGCGGTACCCTCAATAATAAAGCACCTGCCACACCAACCGAAAAAATAATCATCAATCGAGCATGACCAGTGTACTGTTCTCCGAAAATAGCCAATAGTGGTTCTGAAAAAAAGTAAAAGAATGCAACGATAGCAACACTTACAAAAGAAAATATTTTCAGATAATTCCAATAGTAAGCCTGTATTGCTGGTTTATTATTTTCAGAATCATTGGCGAGCTTTACAAAATCTGTAGTCAAAACAGCAATGGAAAGCATGATCAAACTAAAGGGGATGATACTGGATGCTTTATATTGAGCGACTAGTTCTGCATCGGTTAATAAATTTCCAATCAATAAAATATCAATAGCAAACAACAACTGCGACAAAACGCCTCCGGCACTAACAAATAATCCATAAGAAAACATAGATTTAAAATCGAATTGCTGTTTTATTTTTTCGATCCTCGCCTTTGGAATTTTTAGAGGGACTAATTTTAATTTTTTTAAATAATACAATCCAAGAAATAAAGGAATGCAGACCAGGCTGATCACATATCCCATTCCACCAAAAAAATAAGCCATTCCAATAGTAAATACTAATAAAAGTAGACTGTTTTGAATGTCGATAAAAGCAAATAATTTATTGCGGTGAATCAATCGACAATAAACCTGAATCATTTGAAAAACGAATAAGCCAATTAATTGAAAGCTTAATAAAAATAAATAAAGGATAGCTTCCGGAAGTTGTATGCTAAGTGCCGGACTGAGGATGATCATTAAAACAGCTAACAAGGCAGTGTAGCGTAAACCTTTTTTAAACGTCAAATCGAATAGGACTTTTTTCGCTGTTTGTCCTGTGCTTAATGCCCCATAACGTAAAAGCCCCTGGTGTAATCCTGCACCGACAAAAGGTGCTAAAAATGAAATAATAGTCAATCCGTAAGCGATCAAACCGTATTCCGCTTTCGAGAGTATTCGAATGATTACAATCGCAATTACAAAATTTATCACCTTCGCTAAAAAGACCGATAAGAAAACGACGAGTCCTTTTCGAGCAATAAAAGATTGTATG
>CAYXQH010001023.1:0-1796 GCA_964467425.1 uncultured Saprospiraceae bacterium | reverse complement strand
GAACGTTTTTTTATCATTGGAGAAAAACCAAAACTACCTATAGGTCTGTCTATAGAAAAAGAATTAGTTTGCCTTCAAATGATTTGTCCAAATTCAATTCGTCTCTAACTTTTATTCTATCTTCGATTTGAAAACCTTCATTCTCTATTGATCTGTTTTTTATTTTATCCAAAATAAGGCAAAATATTTTTAGCAATTAAGTCTTCTTGGAAGATGCTAAGACACCAAACTTTCCAAAATCCTTTCAACGGTTTATTCGGCAAATTGGTACTACTCAGTAGTTAAGGTTTAAAACCCAAGTCTGATATTTTTTTGTTGTTCAAAATTAAGTAAGCTATCAAAAACGTTTTTGTTGTTTTTGATTAGAGTGTCTATAATAGATCTGATGATTGCATAATGCTTTTGTCCAGATCTAAACCCACCAGAGATTTTCATCTTAATCTTGGCATTCCTAATAGCTAATTCAGATCCGTTATTATGACTTGGTATTCGAGCATCATATATGAAGGATAAAATTGCATCCCTATTCTTAATCAAGGACTTAGACAAAGTGAAGGTTTCAGGAAAAAGTTGCTTATCTATCTCTTGAAGTAATAATCGATTAAGTTTATTTTCGATAGATTTCGCTTTCTTTGATTTCCTATTATTTACTGATTTGAGCTTTTGTAAATGTTTTGCTTTTTTATATAGATTTCTTAATTTGTCTATCCAGTCATTTGGTTCTGTTTCTTCTAAATAAAGTAAATGTCTTAGTATATGAACCCAGCATATCTGATGTGCTTTTGCGGGGGTCGATAAGTGTGCCGAATATCTATCTGATACTAAGGTCGCATTGGGGAAACCATGTGGAAATAAATTGTAGATATTATCTTTGCGTCTAGAATCTTCACAGCTAATTAGTGTCGCTTTTCTATTCTGCCATACCCAATTATACCATTTCTTTCCCTTAACAAAAACTATCGTTTCATCTGCTCCAACTATTTCTGAACTAACTAGAAAATCCTTAATCCCATTATACAAACCTTTCATTTTCTTTGCTGACCTTTTTAGCGTATTGAATATGGTTCCTTGGGATAGTTCCAGGCCAAAGGCGATGCGAAGCAACTCTTGTAATCGCTTGTAGGGAAGATATTGATATACCGATAAATAATTAATCCAGCTTCTAACTGATGGCCCATACTGGACTTTAGCCTTTAATCTGGATGGCACATTACCACATGTAGATTTACCACAATTACATTTTATTTGATACGCATTATATTGATATACAATGGGTTTAACTACTGGCAAGTCTATCTCTTGTTTTGAAAAAACTAGTTCCTTTAATCCAATATCTAATACCCCTCCACAACCCAGACACTTTTTTGGTATAGATGGAATTATTTTGTCTGGTTTTGAATTCCATTCAAGTACATGGCCTTCATGACCAGACTGTCCGCCTGTTTTACGATTACTCTTTTTTCGTAATGATTTTGTCCGTTTAACTCTGTATAGATCGGTGGACGGTGGTCGATCACTATTTCTTGATGTTTTACGTATGCTCTTACCTGCTGTTTTTGTAAGTAATTCTTTCAAGGAGTTATTCTCAGATTTTAATACCTCATTCTCACTTGACAGTTTATCCAACTGCTGTATGGCCTCATTGATAATTAAATCTTGAGTCTCTATCTTTTGCAATAACTTCTTAAGATGGAACTGATAATCCATTTTTCAAGATAACTATTTTATAGTTCTTTTTATAATTCTACTGAGTAGTACCTTTGACTTCATTGCGTACAACGCTCGGTGCAAACGCG
>CAYXQH010001022.1:0-1801 GCA_964467425.1 uncultured Saprospiraceae bacterium | reverse complement strand
GCGATTCTTAAGTAGGGGTCAGGAGTCAGGGGTCAGGCTAATTAGATGTTGACAAAACCTGACTCCTGACTCCTGACTCCTGACTCCTGACTCCTAAAATAAAAACTATGGCATACGACGAATTGATAGCAGATCGAATGAGACAAGCTTTTAATGAAAAGCAGGTCGCTTATGAAGAAAAGAAAATGTTTGCTGGTCTATGTTTTATGGTGGATGGAAAGATGTGCTGTGGCATTCATTATGATAAGAAAAAAGAAACCGACTTACTAATGGCAAGAATTGGGGAAGTTGCTTCTGAAACAGCTATGAATAGAACGGGTTGCCATCCGATGGATTTTACAGGTCGTCCTATGAAAGGGTATGTCTTTATTACTCCTGATGGTTTTGACGCAGACGAAGATCTTCAATATTGGATTCAGTTATGTATTGATTTTAATCCTTTGGCGAAAGCTAGTCGGAAGAAGAAGAAAGTCAAGTAACACGGAATTCATTCCGTAACTTGTAACACAGAATTTATTCTGTAACACAAACTATTTTTTGATTACAGAATGAATTCTGTGCTACCCAATCCCCTCCAACGCCTCCACCAATCCTTCCCACTCTTCCATAGCCACCTCCAATGCTTTTTGCGCTTCCTTATATTGCTTCATCACCTTATCCGCATCCGCACTTTCATAAAATCCAGCAACCGCCATATCCGTTTCGATCTTGGCTATTTTTTCTTCCGTCTGTTCGATTTTACGTTCTGCATATTGGACGCTTCTTTGTAATTTCTTTTGTTCTTGTTTTTCCTCTTTAGATAATTCTTTTGGGGCATCGGGAGTCGTGGCTTTTTTAGCAGGTTTGTTTTTTTGCAGCTCCACCTCCCGCATATTATCCATTTTTCTTTTTTCTAAAAAGGCATTAATATCTCCAATATGTTCATAGAGTTTTTTGTCTCTAAATTCTATAGTTCTAGAGCTTAGGTCGGCCAAGAAATCTCTGTCATGAGAAACCACGATTAAGGTGCCGTCATATTTTTGTAGGGCTTGTTTCAATACATCTTTGGAGATAATATCTAAGTGATTCGTCGGCTCATCTAATAAGAGTAAATTGAAAGGTTTTAATAATAAACAAGCCAATGCCAATCTTGCTCTTTCTCCACCTGATAATACAGATACTTTCTTTTCTACATCTTCTCCACTAAATAAAAACGCCCCTAATATATTTCGAAGTTTGGTTCGCATTTCAGGGGGCGATGCATTTTCCATTACTTGGAGTACGGTCAAGTTAGGCTGTAGTGCCTCCGCTTGATCCTGTGCGTAATAGCCTACTTGTACATTATGTCCGAGTGTGACATCCCCTCCTGTACGAGGTTCGATACCAACTAATATTTTAGCTAAAGTAGTTTTGCCTTGACCATTTTGACCAACGAAAGACACTCGATCTCCTCTATCTAATTTTAAAGCAATATCATCTAGTACATCTAACTGCCCATAGCTTTTCTTTACTCCTTTTGCATCCACTACAATCTGACCAGAACGAGGGGCTGGTTGAAAATTGATATTCATGGCTGCTGTATCCTCACTATCCACTTCAATTCGCTCCATTTTATTCAACTGCTTTTGCATGGATTGCGCCAACTTTGTCTTAGTGGCTTTCGCCATAAAACGAGTGATCGTCCGTTCTTTTTGAGCGATTACTTTTTGTTGATTTTGGAAAGAAGATTGTTGGATTTCTCGGCGTTCTTGCCGCAGCTGCATAAACTTAGAATAAGCTGCTTTATAGTCGAATAATTTACCTAATTCTACTTCAACTGTTC
>CAYXQH010001021.1:0-1802 GCA_964467425.1 uncultured Saprospiraceae bacterium | reverse complement strand
AAGCAATGCTTTATTGTCCAAGTACTTACTACTACTTTGTCACTTTAAAAAAAAGAATTAAAAGTACGTAACTTGGTAGAATGAATATCAAGAAATATGTTCAACTGGTTTGCAAGATTATCTTGAACGGTATGGTAAAAAGTTCAAGGTTCACCGTCGAGAAAATAAAGAAAAAGCTTATCAATACCTTCAGGGTTTATTTCATGAAGGTAAGCATAATATAGAAAGGATGAATGAGCGAATAAAGGATAGTGATTATCAACAATTACATCATTTTATCAGTGTTTCACCTTGGGACCACAAGGGAGTGATAGAAGCGGTGAGTAAAGATATTAGTTTTTTGTTTGAAAAAAGGTCAGAGAGTGTTGGCTTGATATTAGATGAAAGTGGTCATCGAAAAAGAGGTAAAAAATCAGTTGGAGTTTGTCGTCAATATTTGGGAAGCATAGGCAAAGTGGACAATGGTCAAGTAGCTGTTTTTGCGGCATTAAATCAAGGCAATGAAGTTGGGATGATTGATACTAGATTGTTTTTACCAAGAGTATGGATTGAAGATAAAAAGCGGTGTGATAAAGCTGGAATTCCCAAAGAGGAACAAGTGTATAAAACGAAGCCTGAGTTAGGTTTAGAAATGATAAAAGAGATGAGAGGCAAGGTTAACTATGATTGGGTTGGAGGAGATAGCATCTATGGTAATAGTAAACCATTGCGATTAGGTTTAGCCACACTTAACCAGTTGTATATCATGGATGTATCTGAAGATTTGCGTATTTACCTTCAAGATCCTAAGCCTTATATTCCTGACTCAATTAATAGAACTGGACGTAAAAAAAGTAGTTATGTAAGTGATGAAAAGCCAATAAGAGCTAAAGAATTAGCAGCAAGTTTTTTAGAAAGTGAATGGCAAACAATAAAAATCAGAGAAGGAACGAAAGGCCCTATGATCCGAAAGATTATCGTAAGAGAAGTATATGTGTGGAGTGCGAAAAGGGTCACTGTTGCCGAGGCAGAAAAATTACGTTTATTAATCAGCTGTAATGAAGATGGAAGTGAAGTGAAATATAGTGTGACCAATGATATTGATTTGCCTAATGTAGAAAAGTTAACTAACAAAGAATTACTCTATCGACAGATGCAAAGATATTGGGTAGAACGAGGAATTCAGATTTGTAAGGACTCTCTAGGAATGACAGATTATCAAGTAAGAGGTTGGAGAGCATGGTACCACCATATGACATTAACAATAATGGCTTTACAATATATGCTAGAACAGAAAATGCTACATCAAAAAGAGATACCATTACTTTCTTGTCCTGATATAAAATTTTTCCTAGCACTGACATTAACTAAGAAAACGGAAAATCCCGAACAGGTCTGGAGCTTAATTCAAAAAAGACATCAACAAAGGCAAAACGACCTTAATAGATACAAATAATCTATAGTGACAAAGTAGTATTAAGTAGCTTCAGGGATTACTATGACACCCCCAAATCACTCATTATTTGATTTAGTTTTGCATCCAATTTTGATTCAACAGCTTCAAAATCTTCTCGAAAAGCTAAACTATCATTTACACTACAGTAAAACTTAATTTTAGGTTCTGTTCCTGAAGGTCTAGCAGAAACTATAGTTCCATCTGCAGTAAAGAACTGTAATACATTGGATGATGGTAAATCTATTTTTTCTTTCTTTTGATTTCTCTTGTGAATTTTACGCCACTTGGAATTGTGGAAGCATGATAACCGACTCTTACACTTACTGGTGCTCTGACTGATTCAACCTCTCGGTTTTCAATAGCTTCT
>CAYXQH010001020.1:0-1803 GCA_964467425.1 uncultured Saprospiraceae bacterium | reverse complement strand
ATAGAAATCAACTGGTTAGATTATACTATAATGATATTATTAGTCTGGAATCTAACGGAAATTACTGCTTTGTTTTAACAAGCGATAAACGGTATGTGATTAATATTTCTTTAAAACAATTCCTTAATAAATTACCGCATATACAGTTTGTGCGAATCCATCAACGTTATATTATTAATGTTGAAAAAATGGAAGGTATTAACTTGAAAACAAATAAGGTAAGTCTAGGAGAAAAGTACTATCCAATTGGAAAGTCATTCAAAGACAAATTACTGAATCGAATAAATATTATTTAATTATTTAATCTTAAAAACAAACATAATTGTAGTAAAATCACCTAAATAGAACCATTTATCATCTTTTAGGGCATGCTACCATATTTTTTCATTATATTAGGCTCCTAAATTAATGAGAAAATCAATAGAAAAGGTATTTATGTCTTTTCAAAATAACTCCAAAATTCTTATGTAATAAGTAGATACTATTTATACGACTCTACTAACTCAAACAATAGTATCACGTCTACAATTATTCCCAATAACTGGTTCTGAGACTAGCTTGTTCTAGTATTCAATTATGTGCAATGATGTTGCTTAGCTTTTCGATGGCTATTCGCATCCCGTTGAATGTGTTTTCATGCTATTTTTTACATTGGATTCGACCCCTGGTCGGACTGGAAAAACTATTTTTTTAACCTTTTTTTTAATAAACATATACTCATGATTAAAACTTACACTCTAAAAAATATGAGGCGACTCTGTCTCTTATTTTTATGTTGTTCCATACTGATTGGGACCAACGCGCAAGTAACCCCGGCGAATGCCAATTCAGATGCTGAATGTGGCGCCGATTGCTGGGATCTTTTTCAATGGGGTCCTGTCCAAGATGGCAGTGGTTCCAATATTCCTTTTTTCGGAGAAGGTGAGGCTAATGATGCCAATTGTAGCACGACTATTGGCGCAGAAGCAGAATATACAGGAAATGACACTAATATCGATGCTTCCGGAACTTTTATTGGAGCGAATTTACAAGGAAATGTGGCTTGGACAGATGAATGGGTAATTACTTTTGATGCACCTCTTACGAATCCTGTTATTGACATGACAGGTTTATTTGGCGATAGTGAAGTATGTATTACTGACTGTGGTGGGGCACCAATATCACTGACTGACATAGATGGTGGTAACAGCGGAACCGTGTATGCAGGTGGTTGCTTTTTTGGTAATGAAGAAGTCCAGCTATCTGGTACTTTTTCTTGTATTATCCTAACTGTTTCTAATGATAGAAATGATGCTTACGATTTTTCTGTAGGAACCTGCTTAAGCAATGTTCCACTTCCTCCATGTACAAACTGTCCAGCAAATTCAAGCTATGAATACCTTACCTTGGTTAACCCCACGGGATCAGGAACAGGGGCGACTGCTGACGTAGAGTTAGATGGTATATTGTATGGATCTGCTACAGTTGTTTCTTCTAACCTTACAATCAATGAAGATATAACAGGTGCTAAGTTCGGAGCAATTGCTCAGGGAGGCGCGATGGAAGAAACATTTATTTTGCAGATAGACCTTTGTGCACCAATTGTTGTTCAACAAGTGGATGTAATAGGTTTGGAAACAGAATCTCAAGTTTGGGTAGGAACCTCTTTAGCAGGAACTACCCCCGCAGGGATTACACTTACGCAGTGTGGCGGATCAAATAATTTGACCGTTACTGGTAATATGGCTCAAAATGATGCTGCAAGTTGTAATAATCAAGCTAATGGTAATTTTACAGTAGGTGGAATATCAACAAGCACCTTGT
>CAYXQH010001019.1:0-1805 GCA_964467425.1 uncultured Saprospiraceae bacterium | reverse complement strand
TTAATGTTACAAAAGAATATGTAGAGAAAGAGTTGAGTCACTCGAGAGTGACGCAGCAGCTGAGAGCAGCGTAATTTTTCTTTTTCTAAAAAATATATAAAGCCCGAATCATTTGTTTGATTCGGGCTTTTTTGTTGTCTGTATCTGAAAAAAGCTTTGTTCCATTAATACGAGAACCCCCTGTCCCCCTTTAGGGCTACGGCTTAAACACAAGTCGTATTAAGATTTAAAAAATTTAAGACGTATTAAAAAGTTGATACGATTCAAACATAATATTAAATTTGTCTAATCCGGTTTTCATAGTGATTGGTCCGGGAGGTTTTTGGGTTTGATAACCTTTCCAACCTCCGAGCCTTGCAATGATCCATGAAGCCCAATTTAATTTATCCGAAGGAAAAGGATTCTTTTGTTTTTCTGTATTTCCTTCAAAACGTTCATTGACTTTATTCAGTAGTTTTTGCTGATTTTCATCAAAAACGTATTCAATTGGTGGCGCATCTTTTAAATTTCGAGCTTTAACCAGTTGCATTACTTTAACAGCAGCTTTAAAGGTCATAACAGTCTGCTTCATTATGGCATCTACTCTTTCCAATTCTGTCGCTTCTTGGTCAAATCCTTTTTGCTTCATAATTCGAAAAACTTGTTCGATATCCCAGCGCATTAGATAGTATTCAATTATTTTCTTTGCATCATCTGCATTTTTTATAGCACGATTCGTCCATAAAATCCAATGCAACGGTTTTTCATGCGGAGCAAGATTCGGTGTAACCTCTCGAACTTCTACTAGGGTAAGCTGAAGCGGTTTTCCTGATTTAGGAGATTCTACTTCTACTTTTACATATCGAAGCTGCATTGTTGCTTTTCGAGCTTTTCTCAAAATTCTCTTGCCAGCTGTTCGAGAATAATGATCTAAAGTCTTGAGCTTAACTTCATAGGTCATCACTGCAGACAAATTGGCTAAGCACTTATCAAGTTTGTAGGATTTTCCATTTAATTTAACAGTGCGATTGTATTTTGAACGAATAATGAATTTGTTTTTCAATTCATGTTCGATATGTTCAAATAAATCAAAATCATCTGCTTCGCTATCATTTATAAATGTTATTTGTTTACAACCTGAAAGTGCAGCTTTGGAATTTGTTGCACTCATCAACCACTTGGAACTTTCCTTATCTTGCTTTGGAATAATCTTTTTCTCTATTTTTTTACCAACAGCTTTAGAGGATGGAGTTCTATTCCATAAAATCAAGTCAGATAAACCAATTACACTACCATCCTTAGCTTCTAATGCTAAGCTTGCATGTGCATGAAAGCCTTTGGTCTTGCCATCATTCAGGACACCGAACTTTTCAAAATCTTGAATCCGTCCAGAACGTTTTGTCATGTTAAAACTTGTACTGTCACTCAAGCAAAGTAACTCCTTGTTTGTTAACACCTCTGAGGAAATATTACAATTCATTTTTATCAATTCTTCAATCCTTACTTTGGAATTGCGGTAAAATCGATAAAAACTCGCAGCTTCCGCTGCATTATTTGAAATTTGTTGTATCACATTTATTTGAAATTCAGAGATTCGTGAACTTAGCAAATTATAAACTGAATGAAGTCGACTATCATTAAAAGGGTGCCTCTTTCGGCTTACCTTTTTTCGGACAGAGTTAACTACATTTTTTAAAACTCCTATTGGACGAAATTTTGACAATATCTTTTTTTCGAACAATAGTACTTTTTTTAATACAACTTGTGTTTAAGCCGTAGCCCTGAAGGGGTGGGATCAAATAGAATCGGGCACCGCCCGATTTTGA
>CAYXQH010001018.1:0-1807 GCA_964467425.1 uncultured Saprospiraceae bacterium | reverse complement strand
TAGAGCGCTGCCTTGACAGGGCAGAGGTCACTGGTTCGAATCCAGTATGACCCACTTTTCTTGATTTAAGAATGTAGAATTTCGATTAACGAATACTGATTTTAGAATTTATGGAAAAAATTAATCTAAAATCAGTATTCGTTAATCCTTGTTCATAGATCAAAATATATTAAAAAGTAAGAATCTGCCTTCTCTTAAAAGAACAGATATTGATTCTAAGTCTCTAAAATAATCGATTCTTCTCTAGCTTAAGGCAATTATTTCAAATTTCCAATCGTTTAATTATCCAATTCTTATTTCCGAAGTACAATAAGAAGCATAACCATTCGGGCTACCCCTTAAGAAATAGTTAAAGTTTTATTCAAACGTAGGGGTAGGTTAAAGTTTTCTGAATCTATATACTGAAATATGGCGCAATTTTCGTTATTGAAATATTGTGATTTTTTTGAATCTGTTGGAGGCAAAAACCCCCTCCATCACTACAAAATCCCTTTTATGATGAAATCTATGAAATTTTTAATCCCTTCATTATGCTTTGTTTTATTGTTTGCAGCTTGTAAAAAAGACGAAGTTGTATCATTCGACAATGACAATCCTAACAATCAGGATTTGATTATTACCATTCAAGATGAATATGTTAATCCACCTTCCCGAGTTTCTGTGTTTTTTAAAGTAGAAACGAGAGATGGAACACCAGTTGCCGGATTGACGGAAGAGAATTTTAAAATTTACGAAAAAGGACGAAATGATGATGTTGAGAAATTACTCAGTGTAGATGAGACAACTCGCTTATTAGGCGATAATAGCCAGGTATTTGAATATCATACAATGTTACTTTTAGATTTAAGTGGAAGTGTATTAAACAATAGCCTTCCAGAGTTAAAAGTTGCAGCCAATGCTTTTGTAGATGATGTATTTGCTTCAGCAAACACATCTAATAATGTAGGGGTTTGGTGGTTTGATGGAAACGATGTGATTCATCAGTTGATAGGGTTTACTGATAATGGAGATGCGATCAAAGCTGCCATTACAGGTATAAACGCTTCCATTTCTAACGATAGTTCTACTGATCTTTTCGGAGCAGTTATTAAAAGTGCAGCAATGGCTGAAAATAAATTAGAAGAAGCACAGAACGAAGGAATATTAAGTGCCTTCTCCATTATTATGTTCACAGATGGAACAGATCAAGCGGCACGTTACAGTAGAGAAGAAGCCTACGATGTAGTTGATAACGCATCAGAAGGAATTAATTTTTATACCATCGGCTTAGGCGCTGAGATTGATGAAACTGTTTTAAATAAAGTTGGAAAAACCAGCTCTGTTTTTGCAGATGATACGGCAGCATTGACAGAAACGTTTGAAGAAGTAGCAGGTTTAATAGCTGACGAAGCGAATGCTTATTACTTGTTTGAATACTGTACGCCAAAACGTGACGGTTCAGGAAATAATGATCTCCATATCGTAGCCAACAAAGATGGTAAAGAAGGTCGAAAGATCACTACTTTTGATGCAACGGGATTCACTAATGATTGTGATCTGGATTAATTGAAAATCTGGAATGAGGAATTTAGAATAAAAAATAATATTCTTTAAATATAGTGGCGGACTTACAATGTGAGTCCGCTTTTTTTATGCCTGGTATTAGAGGTTATGAATAAATAAAAATGATTACAGGAAAGCCATAAAACTTTTCAAAGCAAGGAAAGCTTGCATTTATAGAAAAATACAGATAGAAGTATTAAATTTGCGCACGAAGAAAATAACAACGAGGAATTAATAATATCAATATTTTTTATTCCATCTTCGT
>CAYXQH010001017.1:0-1810 GCA_964467425.1 uncultured Saprospiraceae bacterium | reverse complement strand
AGAAAGTACGCTACCTCAACCTAAAAATAGAAGGAAACATCGATGATTATGAGGTGTCTATAGGAAAGAAAAAGAAGCGTAAAAATAAATAAGGCGTGTATACAATTCTTATAATAGTTTAACTCGGGAACGTAATCTAAAAACACCTATCTCTTTTTTATCCCTGCTCCCCCTAATTTTTACTACCTTTTTAATACCTCTTTCATAAAAGGACTATACCCTTTTCTGGCTAAAGGGAGCCTTATCACCTCCTTTTATTATATCCTTTTATCACTTCCAAAATCTTAATTATTTGCAATTACTTACAATTAATTAATCTAAACTAAATGTTTGTAACTATTTGTAAATCATTATAATTATTTAAATCGCGTTTTGGTCGTATGACTCCTATATAGAGTACTACTTTACTTATTTTTAGATATATTGCGTATATCTACTAGTTATAGGCAATAGACCAAAACCTGAAAAGAAAAAACATGAATACTCACGCTGACAAAACGCAAGGGAATAAAAGTCATTCGGTCGCAAATACTGTTTCTCAAAAGCAGAACAACAGTGAGTCTACGTTTCAGTTTGTTGACAATCGACCTGAAGCTATTGCGCAAAGAAAACTACAATCTATTGCTACGGAATGGTCGTTAAAAAACAACGGTTCCTTAACAAATGTCGTTCAAGCAAAATGGATTGAAGGAGATGAAAAAGATATTTGGAAATGGGATAAGCTACAAGATGGACTTCAATGGTTTTTAAAAGGTGATAAATACTGGTATATCTCCTTGAGAGGAGATAAAAGCGATGAAAAGACTTGGGATGAATGGAAAAATGAATTCATTGTAACAATGGGTATAGACTCAAATTCCTTAAAAGATTTTAACACTTTTATATCAATAGTAGATGATAATCAATCAAGCAGCCTTCTTGGATATAAGAATGAAAAGTTTGCTGAAGGAAGTACTGCTACTATTCATCATGGTATGTCTTTAAATGGAGAAGGTAATCTTGAAAAAGTGGCTGTTAAGGCACCCATAGAAGGAGCTGGTCAAAGCTTAAAAGATGAAGCAGAAATATACGAAAAACATAAAGGGCTTTTTAACGAGTTAAAACCATATATGGTAGAACTTAAAGGCGTTTCAGAAACTGGAGAGGATAAAAGAACGTTGGCATATCAAAAAATGGAAGGTACAATATTCGATTACTGGGCTAAAATGCGTGGCGCCATTGATCAAGAGCCTCATCCAAACTCAAAAAAATCTTTAATGCGATTTCACGCTATGAATGTGAAAGCACTGAAGCAGAAACTTAAACAAGCTATTGGAATTCTGGAGAAACATGGTGTCATTCACGATGACTTGCACGATGAAAATATTCTGTGGTCAGGAAATATTCTTAATCCTGATTTTCGAATCTCTGATTTCGGAAGACTGAAAAAACCAAAGGACCGAATGCCAGCAAAACCTGATGCTGACCATTTTTTGTCGGCTGCTTCTTTAAGTGCCGCTATTTTTGGCACATCAGTAAAAGTATCTGAGGATGCTTTTCTAAAGGAATTGGTATATCCAGCAAAACGCACTCTAAAGCAAGGGAAAAACCACGAAGAAGTTGTCCAATCCTTAGCTAAGGCTATCAAAGAGTGGCCCATAAATTCTAAGTATGAACGTTCAGGTGAAAGACTTAATCCTGATTTCTTTCAGGTTTTAAATGACGACTCTTTTGTTAAAGAACTTGCGATAGATCTATTAAAGAATTAAAAGCCTATAATCGAGTAGACGGCTCTGCCCAAGATTGAGCAGAGTGCGCCTCTCACACCACC
>CAYXQH010001016.1:0-1814 GCA_964467425.1 uncultured Saprospiraceae bacterium | reverse complement strand
GGACAATTTTTAGGAAAGTCGATGACTTGCTCCGAGCCATCTCTTAACTCTTCCATCGGCTTGACAATATAAGGAATGACATCACCAGCACGTTCCACCAAAACCGTATCTCCTAGTCGGATATCTTTAGTCTGTATAAAATCTTCATTATGCAAAGACACCGAAGAAACGGTAACCCCTGCCAACTGAACAGGTTCTAGTTTTGCAACGGGTGTAACAGAGCCAATTTTTCCAATCTGATAGTCTACTGCCAGTAATTTACTGGTCGCTTGTTTTGCTTTAAATTTAAATGCAATTGCCCAGCGAGGATGATGGCTGGTAAAACCGCATTTTTCTTGTAAAGCGAGATCGTTGACTTTGATCACCATTCCATCAATTTCGTATGGATAGGCTTCTCGTTTACCTTGCCACTTTGCGATAAAGGCATAGACCTCTTTAATATTTTTACATACTTTTTTTTCTTTCTCCGGGACTTTAAAACCTAAGTCTCCAAGTAAGTCAATCGTTTCACTATGCGCTTTAAAAATATTCATCTTATCATTCCCGGCTTTGTCTGCTACATAACCAACCTGATAAATAAAGGCTTCTAAACCTCTCTTTGCCACTTCTTTCGGGTCCTTCATTCGGAGTCCACCCGATGCTGTATTTCTTGGATTTGCAAAAAGACTAAGTCCTTCTTTTTGGCGAGCTTCATTCATCTTTTCAAAAACGTCTTTTCGAATGACCACCTCTCCCCGAAGTTCCACTTTATGAATTCCTTTTTTAGAAAAGTCTGCTTTGAGCGGAATGGATTTCATGACCCGTGCATTATTCGTCATCTCCTCTCCTAATGTTCCATTTCCTCTTGTGGCACCTCGTACCAGGCGATCATTTTCAAAAACGACCGCTACACTTCCTCCATCAAATTTTGGTTCTACACAATACTCAATATCTGTATTTTCATCTAAGAGGGTCAGCTTTTTAATTTGTGTATCAAAATCTATGAGGTCTTCTTCATTATACGAATTTGCCAATGAAAGCATCGGCACCAAATGCGCTACGGAATTAAACTCTTCGGTCAAATCATTTGAGACCCGTTGCGTTGGAGAATCTGGAGAAACCAAATCAGGGAAGGCAGCTTCCAAAGCTTCCAGGCGTTTAAATAAGCTATCATACTCGAAATCACTAATGACCGGATCGCTTTTTACGTAATACTTCCACTCATGGAATGCCGTAACTTTATGCAAGTCGGCAACCTGTTTTTCCGCTTCAAACTGAATCGGTATTCCTTGTTCTTTCAGTAACTTTTTGGATAGCTCAAAAAGTGATTTTTGTTCTTCTTTTTTATACATTAATCAAATATGGAAAACTCTGTTGTTGCACAGATAGGGTTTTAAAATATGATTTTGCAAAATAAGGAATATTTGCTTATAAACGTCTTAAGTAGTAAGCCAAAATAGATGGAAACTTAAAAAAGAAAAGCGCCGCAGGATGTTCTTCCTGACGACGCTTTATTCTAGCATTTATTTTTTTACGGCTACTTATAGTTTCAACATCTTAGCCGTAGCGATTTTTTCATTATTTGAAAACTTCACCAGATAAGTTCCTTTAGAAAGGTCATTTACATCATAGGAGAAATTATTTTCTCCAGCATTAAACGCGATCAATTTACTAATCATCAATCTTCCTTGCATGTCGTAAACTTCCATATTAAATTCTGCTGTGTTGTCGCTTATCAATCGAACTTTCATTTCATCTTGAACCGGATTTGGGAAAAGGTGAATTTTCACACCACCATCCGTTTCAATAACAGAAGAAGATTCGTCTTCTGCTAA
>CAYXQH010001015.1:0-1815 GCA_964467425.1 uncultured Saprospiraceae bacterium | reverse complement strand
CAATGCATTTAATAAAGGAGTAAATCGAACATTTGGTGTATCGTTACTACCATGCACTAGATAGTAGGGCTTTCCATTTGCATTTTGAACAACGTTAGTCACTTCACTGACGTTTACTGCAGCTCCAATTGGCATGAAACCTCTAAATTTATCTATATGATTTAAACCATAGGTATAAGTCGTTTTGCCACCCCAGGAAAATCCCATAGCATACGTTTTGTTAGGATTCACATCATACCAAATGGCTACCGAATCTAAAAGTACCGTTGTAAAAGCGGTATCAATTGGATCGTCAACAGCGCCATCTGGTCCACCATCAGGACAAGCGAGAATCAGACTATTGGTTTCAGCAAATGCGATTAAGGTATCACACCAGCTTTCTGCATCCCATCGATTTGTGTTGAGTGGATGTAAAGCAAGCATCAGTCTATGTGGAGTGCCCGTTTGATAGTCAGAAGGAATATAAAGAGAATATTTTTTTGCTGGATCAGTTTGAAAACTGAAACTGCCATCAATGCGGGTTTGACTAATAGCATTAATAGAAAGACATAACAATATAATTGCGAATAAATTTTTCATGTGCTAATTTTTACTAAAGATAGGATAGTAAAACCGCACTAAAGATTTGACTTTAGATTTTGACAAAGAATTGTCTTCATCTTGTCAACCTAAGGTATTATAGCGCTAAAATTTCTGCCATTGATACCAGATCATTCTGGAGTTTTTTCTCTTTCGTAATGGCATCCTTAAAAGAAGTGAATTTTATTTTATTATTGACCAGACCTACCATTTTATTGTATTCTCCCTCTATTAAGCCTTCTACAGCAGAATGACCTAATCTACTTGCCAAAACACGGTCCATACAGGTAGGGGAACCTCCACGTTGTAAATGCCCAATGATCGTTACTTTGGTATCGTAATAGTCAAATTTCGCTTTGACCTTATCTGCTATTTCCTGTGCGCCTCCATTTTTATTTCCTTCAGCAACTATGACCAAGCTAAATAACTTTTGTCGTTTAGCTCCTTTCTTAAGTTGCATGATCAAGTCCTCGATATTGGTATCTGTTTCCGGAATCATTACATTACTGGCACCAGATCCAATTCCGGTGTTCAGGGCGATAAATCCGCTATTTCTACCCATTACCTCAACAAAAAATAATCGATTGTGAGAATCTGCAGTATCTCTGATTTTATCAACGGCATCGACCGCTGTATTGATTGCTGTATCAAAACCGATGGTATAATCCGTTCCAAATAAATCGTTGTCAATTGTGCCTGGAATACCGATAAAAGGAATATCATGTTCGCTGGAAAATACATGAGCACCAGTAAAGGTTCCGTTTCCTCCAATAGCAACACAGGCATCAATATCATTTGCGAGCAAAGATTCGTAAGCTTGTTGCCTGCCTTCCGGTGTCATGAATTCTTTGCTTCTTGCAGTTTTTAAAACAGTGCCGCCTCGGTGCATAATATTTCCTACATCGCTTGTTTCTAAGCGTTTGATATTTCCTTTGATCATTCCATCATAACCTCGGTAAATACCATAAATATGTAGATCGTGATAAGTGGCTGTTCGAACGACTGCTCGAATAGCGGCATTCATGCCTGGTGCATCCCCTCCGGATGAAAAAACAGCAATTCTTTTTATGTCTTTTGCCATTGCTAGATTAAAAGTAAAGTGATTGAAATGCTATTTCTTAAAAAAAGCTTTCTCGTTTTGCAAATGATAATTTACTAAATTATCTATTGGCTTTTTAATTATAGAACCCAAAATTAGTTTTCTTTCTGATAATAACGATTCTAAGATAAAAGAAA
>CAYXQH010001014.1:0-1824 GCA_964467425.1 uncultured Saprospiraceae bacterium | reverse complement strand
TGCGTAATGGATATCGATATGAATTTCTGTTTCGTCTTTCTCCTACCGATTATCGGGGCTGGGCAAGAGGACTAAAACAAGCAGGCTATGCGACTAGCCCAACGTATGCTGAAAAATTAATTCGAGTGATAGAAGCCTCAGAGCTTCATCATTTTGACAAAATGAGTTCTTTTAATACGCCTGGTGAAGAACCTGAAAATCCAGAATTTGAAAGATTGAGTATAAAAGTTATTAACGATGTCAAAGTGACTTTGGCAAATAATAATGAAACAGCTGTTCAAATTGCCGAACGTACAAATACTAAACTCAGTAGGATATTAAAATATAATGATCGAATTTCAAATAAGAATCAAAAAATAAAAAAAGATACCAAAGTATATCTTCAGCGGAAGCGGAATAATTTCAGAGGGAAAAAGAAATGGCATTATGTGAAAGAAGGACAGACGATGTATGAAATATCACAATTGTATGGAGTGAGCTTGAAAAAACTAAAACATAAGAACAGAATCCCGGATCGAAAAGAGCCACAAACTGGCGAGCGAATAAGGCTTCGGGGATGGTTTAAGGTTTCTAAAAATGAAACGCCGAAACTTCGATCACGTTCTGAAGGTGATATCTTTGAGGACGAAGGAACAACAACTGAAGAGGAGGAATTTATTGATATTGAAGTGCCAACAAGTAATGCGGATGATGAGGAGTTTGATGAAGATATTGTTCCGGAAACACCAGATTCTGAAATTTTTGACGAGCCGGTAACTGAAGAAGAAGTCGAAGAAGAGGAGGAAGATCCAGGGTTGCCAGATGAGGATACAACAACCGAGGAAGATCCGCAAGACACGAATTCAGGAAATAATCCGACTGAAACGGGTGTGTATTATACAGTAGTTAAAGGAGATACCTTGTTTAGTATTTCCAGAAAATATGGAATTACCGTGGAAGCTATAAAAAGATTGAATAACTTACAGACCAATACCATAAGTATTGGACAACGCTTAAGAGTTTTTTAAAAATAGGAGGTCAGGTTTTTTAGCTGCCGTTGGTATGTCAACCTGTTTCCAAGAAAAACTACAGATACTCTAAAGGCGAATTTTTGAAAAATAAGATGAATTAGATATGAAAGAGCGTAGCGGTTACATGGGTGCAGAAATTATTCTGCATATTTTAATTGCAGAAAAATTTTAAGACATGAAAAAATATATACTTCTATCGTTTGCTCTTTTATTGAGCTATCAATTTACCTTGGCACAAAGTTATGCTTTTGGTGTGAAGGGCGGATTAACAACTAGCTTTCAAAAGTGGAATAATTATGACAGAGACGCGCTCTTTGCTTATCATGGAATTGCATTTATAGAATCTGCCCCAGAGGATAATGCTTTTGCTGTTTTTGCACAAGCTGGCTATCATGTAAAAGGAAGTGCTATTCGGAATAGAAACTTTTTCAATCCCATAAGCGGAGACATTACCCGCCCTCCAACCACTAAATTTCTTTTTAAGAATATTTCATTAACACTAGGAGGTAAACAAAAGTATGATCTGGGAACTAATAATAAGATGTATTACCTTTTTGGTTTTCGAGGTGATTATACAATTGGGACAAACTTCGATCAATACGAATCTATCAACCAGGCTTTTAATACTTTGTTTTATCCAGACGATGCTTTTGTGCGCAAATGGAATTATGGCGCAACACTCGGAGGTGGGATAGAACTTCCTCTTTCTGATTATGTCGCTGCCGTTATAGAGTTTACAGTCAATCCCGACTTTTCAAGACAATACTTTCAGGTGCCTATTGAAAATGTATTCGATCCTTACACTGGTCAAAGC
>CAYXQH010001013.1:0-1831 GCA_964467425.1 uncultured Saprospiraceae bacterium | reverse complement strand
CCCCGACACGGGGAAACCCTACCGGGAAATACTTGCAAATTTGGCTCAGACCGAAAGATGAATCTTTATTCTACTTAAATTTGAGCTACTATTTGAATGTGTACAAACGGATGAGCCAGAATGCGCATCTGTAAACACCATTCCTTCCTGAGTTAATTTGTCAACATGAGGTGTTTTAATTTTACTCGTTGCTGGCGCCAAACTTTGGATATCGCCATACCCTAAATCATCACAAAGAATAAAAACGATATTGGGTTGCTTTTCAGTTGAGGTAAGGTTAGTCGATGTGTTTTTAGTCGATGTACAGGATAAAAAAAATAACAACACAAAAACTATGTTCACCTTAATAAGATTCAATTTATTCATAGTTGAAGTTACTTAGCTATCACGATCGTCCGCGTAATATTGTCATTACCACCATTCGACAGATTGATAAAATAAATTCCTGCATTCAAATTAGACAAATCTAACTGGGTCGATAAAGCGCCATTGTCCCACATCTTTTCTATTACTTTTCTCCCCGTAGCAGAGATAATCTGAATGTGATTTACATCCGGAGATGTTCCGGTAATTGTCAAAGTATGAGTGGCTGGATTAGGATAGAATTTAAAATCCGTTTTGTTGATAGAACTAACCGATACGACGGGTCCTTCGCCTACTAAATATGCTCCTTCTGGTCTTACATAAGGTTCGTAATCTGGTTTTGGTGATTGTAACATTCTATCATTGATTTCTAACATGATTTCCATTTCATCATCCGTAATAAAACCATTCGTAATCGTAGTACTCCAAGTGATAGATGCTCCTGCATCTGTAAAAGTTCTTACAAAGCGATATGCCTGTTCCACTTCAAAGACTAAATCAGCGCTAGCGACACTCCATCGTTTTCTAATAGGTGCAAAATAATGTTTTAAGGCTAACTTAACACCATCAAAAGAATCCCAAGGGTTTTCGACAATTAAAGGAAAAAGAAACTCCTCATATGCCCAGGAGTTTGGAGGTGCTCCTTGACCTAGAGGTGTCGGGTGACCTGCTGTATAATCCATATAAGGATCGGTAGCTTCAAAATTTCTAACTCTATAATCTCTAGGATCATCATCATCAACGCCATCAGAATCTACATTTATATCATTGCCATGATCATCTTGTACATAAGATTTTAGGTTATTCAAAGTAATAGCTACATTAGGGTCTGCTTCTCTAATCATCGCTGCAAAATCACCTACTTCTCCTGGTAAATTACTTACATTATCTAACCAATATGCATCAACCAATCCTTCAAATCTTTCAATGTATCCCTTTACTAAAGTTCTCCACGCCAAACCTTCATCTCCAGCAAACTTGCTGTTGTAATAAGTTTCCCATGCTGCTTTAATTTCCAATTCTTCGGCACTATTTCCTTGAAGAGCTGAAGGCCCACCTGTATTAAGATATAGAATTATATTCTTTCCTGAATTTCTAATCACGTCAATTATATCCAATATAATTTGTTCATTTTCTAAAGTTGGTACCATTGCGGGATGAATTTCATTAGCGATATTTACATAAGGATTATCTCTTAACGTGAAATAATAACCATGTGCAGGATGTGTGCAATTTGTAATTACATGACCTACTGCTGGCAGGTTATCTACAATTTCTTGTACACCACCAACCCAATCATCACCGCTGCTATTGTCTAATCTAATACCTCCGCTTAGATTAAATCTTACCCCCCAAGCACCCGATAGAAAAGTTGCTTTTGGAACTGTTTGTTCAGAATATCCCGAAATAGCATCGATATAATAAGTTGAGGTTAGTCCTGTATCATCTCCAGTAGCCAATCCAACCA
>CAYXQH010001012.1:0-1832 GCA_964467425.1 uncultured Saprospiraceae bacterium | reverse complement strand
CATCAATTCCGACCTCCTGATGATTAAGGATAACAAAGACCGCCCAGATTGCTCCTATCATTGCAATGATGAATTGAAAAAAGTCTGTGAGTATCACGCCACGTAAACCACCTAATGCAGAATATATAACAGTGACAACGGAAGCGATAAGAATAGTTTCCCCAGGACTTAAGCCTAGCATAGCTCCGCCAATTTTAATAGCAGCTAAACAGACTGTAGCCATGATCATGATGTTGAAAAATACACCAAGATAAATAGCTCGAAACCCTCTTAAAAATGCAGCAGCTTTACCACTATACCTCAATTCGTAGAACTCGAGATCAGTAAGTATTCCAGAACGACGCCATAACTTTGCATAGACAAAAACAGTTAGCATTCCAGTTAATAAAAACGCCCACCAAACCCAGTTTCCTGCTACTCCATTTTTACGAACAATATCCGTAACCAAATTGGGCGTATCTGCTGAAAAAGTCGTTGCTACCATCGAGATTCCTAATAACCACCAAGGCATATTTCGACCTGATAGAAAGAAATCAGCGGAACTTCTTCCGGATTTTTTTGATACCCAAATACCTATAAATAATGTAATAGCGAAAAACCCAAAGATTAGGGAATAATCTAGACCTGTTAAATTCATAAGTTGGTTTTGTTATAATTTAATTGTAAAAGGATCAAAAAGAAAAAATAGGAAAGCTAAAACCAAAAAGATTTAATAGTTCTAATTTCAAATTCTTTAGTCCCTTTACTAAGTTTCTCTTATGTTTGCTTCAAAATAAGGAAAAAATCCTATTTTTCGGATTCAACGATAAAAAATAAAATTTTAAGCATTTTAAATAAACAACAATTTACATGAAACCCACACTTATTATACTTGCAGCTGGAATGGGCAGCCGTTATGGCGGTTTAAAACAATTAGATGGAGTTGGTCCCAATGAAGAAACTATTATCGATTTTTCTGTTTATGATGCGATACGGGCTGGATTTGGAAAAATTGTATTTATCGTCCGAGAAAGTTTTATTGAAGATTTTAAAGAAAAGGTAAGCTCAAAGTTTTCTAATTTAATAGAAGTCGTTTTTGTCTTTCAACCAATGGAACCGGATATCCCTGGATTAGGCGTTATAAAAAGAGAGAAACCCTGGGGCACAGGTCATGCTATGTTAGTGGCAAAAGATGTGGTAAATGAACCTTTTGCAGTTGTCAATGCAGATGATTATTATGGAATATCTTCTTTTAAAATAATGACTGATTTTTTAAATACCAGAGTTTCTCCAACGCAGTATTCAATGGTAGGCTTTCAATTGGAAAAAACCTTATCGCCTAATGGTAGTGTGTCGAGAGGCGTTTGTTCGATGGATGAAAATCGAAATCTAACGACAGTGGTGGAGCGAACCAAAATTGTCATCGAAGGGGATAAAATTAATTATTATGAAAATGAAAATCCATTTCAATTGCCACCTAATGCATTGGTTTCTATGAATTTCTGGGGCTTCCATCCTGACTTTTTTAATAAGCTGGAAGCACATTTCATTGCCTTTGCTCAAGCACATAAAGATGATCCGAGATCAGAGTTTTATATTCCATTGATTGTTAATGATTTAGTTCAGTCACGTGAAGCAAAAGTTGAAGTGCTGGAATGCGATGAACAATGGTATGGAGTGACTTATGCAGATGATAAGCCGAAAGTCCAAAAAGCAATATTAGATCTAATCAGTAAGGCATTATATGAAAATCCATTGTGGAAAAAATAGTACGACAATTTATTAATAATGGAGAGACGATAAGGATCCAACCGCTATCAGGAGGGCTTATTAATCAGACTTATAAAGTAACT
>CAYXQH010001011.1:0-1834 GCA_964467425.1 uncultured Saprospiraceae bacterium | reverse complement strand
TTTCAGGGATAGTTAATTATACATCCATCTAATTCAATTTCTATACCTAAAGCTTAGAAACTCATGTGTATTTTCTATATTTTTATTTTTCCAATATCATCAGTGGACGTTCGACACTTTCTACCAATGATATAAAAGTTTCTGTTCGTTGAATGCCTGATACATTTTGAATTTTATCGTGCAAAACATCTCGCAGATGATTGGTATCTCTACATATTATTTTGGCGAAGATACTATAAGCCCCTGTCGTATAATGCGCTGCCACTACTTCTGGAATATTCAAAAGTGCCTCTGCCACTTCATCATAAAGTGAACTTTTGTCCAAATAGATTCCTAAAAAAGCGACAATATCATAGCCCAGTTTTTCGTAATCTACAATTACCTGGCTTCCTTTTATAATGCCCAATTCTTTCATTTTTTTAACACGCACATGCACTGTACCGCCCGAAACAAAAAGCTGTTCACCAATTTCTTTGTAAGATTTATCGGCATCCTGTGTCAAAATGGAAAGAATTTTTAAATCTAAATCATCTGTTTTATCCATAATCGCTCGTTTGAAAATTTTTAACGAAAGTGCGGTTATTTTAAAACATTATGGAAAAATCGAATGGATTTAATGATGGATTAACAATTTTGGAGGGATTGGTTAGATTTATCTAATTGGAACAATGCCGCAGCCTGAGCGAAGCATCGTACTGAGCGCAACCGAAGTGTCAAAGCCAACAAAAGTGAGAACAGTTCTTCGTGTCTGTACACTTCGGCTTCGCTCAGTCTACGCATTTCGGAGGTAGATTAATCAGTTTTTTTCATTCCGTCGAAAACTCCTTTTCAACAAACAAATTAACCCAGTTGTCTTTACTCACGCCCATCATGGTAAATTTATAATTTCGATTGGGTTCTAAAACCGGCGTATCCGTAGGTGTAATATTCAAAACCACATTACTTAAATCATAAAAGGTAAATTCCTTTTCAATAGTGTAGGTTCCAGAAATAAGATTATTTTCTTCGTCTGAAATGACATGAAAGTAAATCACATTTTCTTTGATTAGCCCATCTTCCCAACTGAATGTTGGAGTCACACCATTTTCACTAACAGTTGCAAGAACTGCATTTACTTCGGTTGGTTTGGATGTTGGTTTTTGCCTGATTGGAGTGCAAGTATGTAGCATCCCTGGTGTTCTGTAGGTAACGACTCCCATCCGTTCACCAGTAAAAGGAAGGTTATTGAATTTCCATAAAAAGCCATTAAAGATGGGTTCAGAATTTAAATCTTTCTGGATATATTTTGAAAAGTCTAATGAATCACTAACATTTTCAGCTTCATAATATCGAAAGTCAGTTGCGCCGTCTATCGGATAAAAAAATACAGAAGTTGGCTCATTAGCAACTCCGAATAAACCACCTTCTTTACCGCCTGCACAAGCAATAATATCTCCTCTTTCTAAGTCACTATTCAATTCAAGATACTCCGACAAGACACTTTCTTGCAACACAGGTTCTTTGTTGCAAGAAACCAGAAGAACGACCAGCATTAAAAAAAAGATGTTTTTCATATAATTTTAAACAATTAGATTCGATAAAGTTCTGTCCTTATTGGGACTTAATCAATTATCACTTATAATTTTGGCGAAAAAGCACATTAGGCTTCCGTTCCTCTTAAATACAGATTCATTACCGAACACTTTTCAAAATACATTTATAAAGCCACGAATGCACGAATTAAAATTTAGATATATGCGTTACTTTAGTTTGGCAAAATTCGTGAATTCGTGGCAAAAAATAAAAGTGGACAGCAGTGAAAACTGAGAGATAATATTTATGCGTCTCCTAACAC
>CAYXQH010001010.1:0-1834 GCA_964467425.1 uncultured Saprospiraceae bacterium | reverse complement strand
GACAGCTTTCACTACAGACTTGATAACCTAAAATAATTTGACCGGATTCGAAGTCAGAAGCAGCCGTATAGGCGTAAATATTATTGCCTAAATTTTCTATAGTTCCTTCTGTCGGTTCATTTAATAAGGTAAGGATAAAATCTTCGGGCAAGTCATCATTCGCCGTTAAGTTTAATTCAATAATAGGATTGGCACTGGTTAATGCAAACGAATCTATTATGGCAATTGGCTCATCCATAGCCACCGAAATACTTACGGTATCCTGATCGTAATCTGGACAAAATTCAGAAGAAACGATCCAACTTAATTGATAGGTTTCGTCTTGCAAATCTCCGATATTTGTCGTTGGATTGGTTTCATCAGCAATCATGGGTTGTCCCGTGATGATTTCCCAATAGCCAGTGATTCCATTACTGGTGATAGCCGCAAGACTAGTCTCATCGCCACAAATTTCTTGATCATTACCTGCATTAGCCGCGGGTAAATTTTCAACCGATTCTACCGTTAACATTAAATTTAAAAGGGTATCACAATCTAGTGTACCTGCACCAGGTAACGTTTGGAAATAAGTCCCAGCTGTTGTATAATCTGTATTATTTAAAGTATAAGTTTCTCCTGAACAGATAGTCGCTTCGATATTGCTAATAATATTTTCTGTCACCTCAATAGTCGTCGTAGCTGTTTCGGCACAAGACATCGTTTCTGGTACAAAGGTTATGGAAATATTTCCTGACAATCCATTTGGATCAAATGTATTTGTATTAGGAGGTATTCCCGTTCCCTCCCAGTTACCGTTAATGCCATCCTGTAAAGTTGGAAGCAGAATTGGGTCGGCACCAGCACAGAGATTATCAAAAACATCTAGATCAAAAGGCATATTTTCAACCGTTAGATTTAGGGTGGTAACAGAATCACATCCTGCTACAGATCCGTTAGGAATGGTATCCGAATAAATTCCTGAGATAAAATAAAACATACTTCCTAGTTCAACCGAATCACCCGGACAGATGGTTTCGGCCAAAATTTCACTAGCATTGTCGCCTACCTCAATATTTGTACTTACACTCATGGCACATTCGCCAGGATTTGGATTAAATACAATCGTAAAAGAACCGTTTGGACCCGAAGGATCGAAAGCGTTACCACCTACCACCTTATCTCCAGACCATATCCCGGAAATACCGGACTGCATCGTTGGTAGATCAAAAAGACCACCGGAACTACATAGACCCGGAAATTGATCTAAAGTGATTTCTGTTTCTACATCCGTAATGGTTATGTTGATAATTGAGTCACAACCTGCGATGGATTCACCGATTAAGGTGTCTGCAAATACACCAGCAGTAGTATAAATTTTATCGTTGATGGTCACCGTTTGTCCTGTGATTTCACAGACTGATCCGCTGACTGATTCGGAAGCAAAATCACCAATAGTAATTATGGTCGTATTGGCAGTAAGGCAATTATCTCCATTGGGTGTAAATGTTAGTTCTATATCTCCAGGAACAAGTCCGATTGGATTAAATTCATTACCTAATGTAACTCCTAGACCATTCCAAAAACCGGGAACTGGGATTGGAAGCGTTATGGGGTTATCACCACAAACCATTCCGAGTGTATCTAAAGAAACAGGTTGTGCCGCAGTTATTTCAATCGTCGTGCTATTAGGCATAACGCAACCTCCGTCTGAAGGTGTAAAAGTTAATAGGATATTTCCCGTCAACATGTTCGGATCAAAAGTATCGCCTGAAACGCCATCGCCCGTCCATGTTCCTTCGGTGCCTAATGGTGTAGGATCTAAGGGAATTGGATCATCCAAAGAACAGATCGCTGG
>CAYXQH010001009.1:0-1838 GCA_964467425.1 uncultured Saprospiraceae bacterium | reverse complement strand
CCACTTTTGCTATTTCTACCAGTAAATAAATTCCTTTAATACATATATTTGATGAGCCTTTTAATTATTCTCTCATAAGTCTAAAGTAAAGTCTTCTCTCCCTTTGAGGACTTTACTTTTCTTTTTTCGGCTCTTTTTTATTTATTTCCTTTTCCATTGCCTCTAAAGTTTCCATAACTTTTTCATAAATCCTTTCCATCAATTTCGGATCCCGCTTCAAAACATCCATATCATGTTCGAAGTCTGCACCTGAAATCTGGTGAATATCATAAATCTGGTTATAATATAAAATTCTAAAACTATCTTTTTCGGCTGGCCGAACGCTTAATAATGCACCCTCAGAGATGTGAACATCTGCTAAAACCTTGACCAGTGTTTCATGTTCAATTTCTAATTTTTCCGCCTTTTGTGTGCAAGAAAAGGCTAAAGTCAACATCAAAGCAATTAGTATTCGCATAACTAAAAATATAGCTTAGGGTAATAAAAGGCGGTTCGTTTTGCATTATCTCGCCCAAATCCAGTCCATAAATCCGAAGAGGATTCTATCTTTACTATCCCACAAGTTGGAAGATTAGGGATATAATCTGAGGAAAATCGATTAGCCAAACTAGTAAATGTAGGGTTATGTCCAAAAACCAAAACAGTAGTTAGGGATTCATCTAAATTTTTGACTACATCCAGAACTTCCTCTATATAAGCTTCATAGATTTGCTCCTTCACTATTATATTATCTACTTCTATTTCAAGTGATTTAGCAAAATAGGTTGCAGTTGTATAGGCTCGATTAGCGGGGCTGGATACAATAGCGTCTGCTTTGACTCCTTTTCCTTTCAAAACTTCCGCCATAAAAGGAGCATCTCTAAATCCTCTTTTATTTAATGGTCGATCCTTATCAGACAGACTCATATCGTCCCAACTGGACTTAGCATGTCTTACAAAATAAACGGTTTTCATAAATCTAGTATTCGTATTAAACAGACAAAGCAAATTATTAAATCTTATAAACTTACTCCATGTTATGAAAAGACGGTATTAGTTTTTAGAAATTCGGGCTCTTCTAACGTCGAATTCCGAATTCCGAATACCGTAACTATGTACTTTTTGTAGTTGAAACTAACATTAAAAAGACTTCTTATTTACCGATAATTGCTAGTGAACAAATACTTATTTGCAAATATATGGTATTCTAGCTCGCTTTTCTTTTCAAATTCACAAAAAATTCAATTATCATTGTTCTTATAAATATTGGTATGAAGGTAGAATTTTGGATGATCGGAAAAACAGCATTTTCATATCTGGATGAAGGCATTACCATTTATGAAAAACGCTTAAAAAGGTACCTCCCTTTTAATCTATTTATTTTACCGGATATTAAAAATGCTAAGAATCTTTCTGTCGCCGAGCTAAAGAAAAAAGAAGGTGATCTTATTTTAAAAAAATTAAAGTCTGATGATCTTCTGATTTTACTCGATGAAAAAGGAAAAGAGATGAACTCAGTAGATTTTTCTAAGTTTATTGAAAAACAATTGAGAAGCTCTAAAAAGCGCCTGATATTTCAACTAGGCGGAGCTTATGGATTTTCTCCGGAAGTCTATAAACGAGCAGATATTAAAATCTCTTTATCTAAAATGACTTTTTCACATCAGATGATTCGCGTATTTTTTCTGGAACAATTATACCGGGCAATGACTATTTTAAAAGGTGAGCCCTATCATAATCAATAGAAGAATTTCAAATTTTAAATAATGGATATTTCATTAACGTTAATAATTGTGGTTATGACCTCGCTGATTTCTTATCAAGCGTTTTCAAATCAGAGCATGAAGCAAAAACTAATT
>CAYXQH010001008.1:0-1844 GCA_964467425.1 uncultured Saprospiraceae bacterium | reverse complement strand
CGCCAGACATTGATTGCATTAGCAAAAGCAGGCTTCGATCGATTGAACGCTTCAATCATAATCCAACCATCATAATTAACAGTTTTGAGTGTTTTGAAAACAGCATCCCAATGTACTTGCCCTTTACCAGGTGTGCCACGATCATTTTCACTGACATGTACATGTTTCAAATACGGTGCAATACATTCTATTGCTTCTTTTTGACTTTTCTCTTCGATATTTGCGTGATGGGTATCGTATATCGCTCCGACATTCGGATGGTTTACCTGCTCGAGTAGATTTTTTAATCCAGCCATTGTGTTGACCAGATAACATTCAAACCGATTTAGCGCTTCCGGTGTCAATATGATATTTGCTTGCGCTGCATACTCCCCAGCTTTTTGCAATTGCTCAACGCTCCATTTTATTTCATCTGCAGTTGCGGGTACTCTGGTAAAATAAGCAAAGGCAGAATGGAAAGGACCGCAAATATTGGAGGCTCCAATCGCTTGTGCATTATCTATTGCCCATTTCAAACGATCTAATCCAGCTTGTCGAATCTTCGAGTCAGGACTAGCGATGTTAGTTTCTTCTAATAAAGAAGTGACACAGGTGACGCCCATATCCATACTGGAAAGTTGTTGTCCTAAATTTGAATAATAGCTCGTATCTCCTTCTCCTAAGGGCACTTCTATTCCTTCGAATCCTGTTTGCTTAAGTTGCTCTATGATGGGGTAATGCTGCTCGGTTACATGGTCTGTCCACAGCAACATATTCATTCCAATTTTCATGCTGATGGGTGTTTTTAGGCTTATGATAGTATGCCTTGTTCTATAGTTATGGCTTCGTAATTTCCAATAAACTTTTGGATGCCTTTAAATTTAGCAAACTCTTCTGGCTCATGGGTTGTCGTAACGATAATCATTGGACAACCTGCATTCATAGCTGCGCCTGCTCCAGCCGGTGTGTCTTCAAAAACTACACAGTCTTCAGGAGCTAGTCCTAATTTAGCACTTAGTTTTAAATAAATTTCCGGATTCGGTTTTCCTAATGTTACATCTTCCGAATGCATGATAAATTTAAAATCACTTCGAATATTTAAATTATCTAAAACGAAATCTACATTTTCTGGCGGTGCTGCGGAACCAATAGCTAGAGGAATATTCTGATCTTTCAATTTCTGTAAAAAAGCAGGAAGACCAGCGATGAGTTTTAAATCAGGTTTAAAAATTCGCTGATACTCGATTTCTTTTTCTCTGGAGATTCTTCGGCGTTCTTCTAAGTTGAATCGATCTCCGAAAAGCTTTTCTAAAATTTCTACATTAATTCCATGTACCTTTTGACGGACTTCTTCCAAATCCATATCCAGACCAAGATCACTTAATTTCTTTTGCCAGGCTCGATGATGGACCATCATATTGTCAACCATCGTTCCATCCATGTCAAATATTATTCCTTTCATTTTTGTCCATAATAAGCATTTGCTCCATGCTTTCTTTCATAATGTTTTTTGATTAAAGCATCTTTTAATCGAGGAGCTTGCGGGTTAATTTGTAAAGCCAGATAGGCCATTTGTGCTAATTGTTCTAAAAGTTTTGAATTAAAAACGGCTTGCTGTGCATTGGCACCCCATGTAAAAGGCGCATGATTTCCAACCAATATCATTTCTACCTCTTTTGGATCCAGTTTTTTCTCTGCAAAACAATCAAGAATTTGCTGCCCGGTATTATGTTCATAATTACCGGCAATTAATTCATCAGTCATTGGCGGCGCACAAGGAATATCGCTTGTCAGATAATCTGCATGAGTGGTTCCCATGATGGGGATATCCTTTTGAGCCTGTGCCCAAGATACCGCAAAAGTCG
>CAYXQH010001007.1:0-1851 GCA_964467425.1 uncultured Saprospiraceae bacterium | reverse complement strand
CAATGCAAAAAGTGCATAGTTTATAATATCCTGATAATTAGCGTCTAAGCCTTCCGAGATTAAAGTTTTACCTTCATTATCTTCGATTTGCTTTACCCGCAATAATTTCATTAAAATTAAATCAGTCAAAGAGCTAATTCGCATATCCCGCCAAGCCTCTCCATAATCGTGATTTTTCGCAATCATTAGCTCTCTGGTCAATTGAATATTCTTTTCATAAAGCGTTTCTGCTTCTTTTGGATCCATCTCTAATTCCTTATCGTCATTCAAATCCAATTGAATCATCGCCATGATGCTATAGTTGACCAAACCAATATATTCTGGCTCGATTCCCTCCTCTACTTTATGTTCTTCCAACTCTTCAAGACTTCTTATACGGCTGGCTTTAATAAAAAGTTGATCAGTTAAACTTGAAGGCCTTAATATCCTCCAGGCGGTACCATAATCTTTTGTTTTCTTTATAAAAATCGCTCTACAGCGATCAATTTGGAAGTCATATTGGTTTAGCGTTTTTTCCACTCTTTTTTTGCGACAAATATAAAAAATTCTTGCTTGAATCAGTTCAATTCGTCCCACCATTAAAAATGACTGTTCTGAGAATGATTATTCCGTTTAAATACCTTTGTATTTGTTGTCTCAAATTTCGGTCGAAATAGAAAGAAATGCTGTTAACAAACATTCAATGATTGTTAATGCTTGTTAATCGCTATATTTGCCACTCAATATCAAAGAATTATAACCTAAAGAATGTCGTATTTAATACTGTCTATACTCTTCTCTACGCTATTGGGATTTGTCATGACATGGTTTGAAAAGTTTAAAGTAAACCCTTTTCAAGCAGTTGTGGTCAATTACTTTACCTGTGTTGCAACAGGTTGGGTGGCTGTTGGGGAATTTCCGATAAAAGCAGGTTTTCATGAACAAGAATGGTTTCCTTATGCTCTTGGAGTCTCTCTTTTTTTTATAACAGGATTCACGATCATAGGTTATACTTTTCAAAAATTCGGAATTACCATAACGACGATCATGTCAAAAATGTCGATGGTTATATCGGTTCTTTTTGCGATCATCGTTTATAATGAATTGGTTACGGTATCTAAAGTCATTGGCATTTTAATCGCTATTGCTGCCATTGTTTTAACCAACCTCCCTCATAAAGAAAGTGTTTTTAATAAAAAGAATATCAAGAAAATCTTCTGGCTGTTTCCATTATTAGTCCTACTCTTTCAGGCTGTCATAGAAATTGTTTTACAATATGTAGAACAAAATGTACTCGGCACCAGTGGAGATCCTGCATTTGTTTCAACTATATTTATGTGTGCAGGAGCGATCGGATTGATTGCAAGTATCATAGGTTTTGCTACCGGTCGATTAAGCTTTAGTTGGAGAAATATTATAGGTGGGATTGCCTTAGGGATTCCAAACTATTTTTCAATTTATTTTTTATTGAAGGCATTAGGAGCAGGATGGGAAGGCTCTGTGGTTTTTCCAGTTAATAATGTAGCGATCATTGCCCTTTCTGCAATAATTGGAGGTTTTCTAATATTTAAAGAAAAATATTCCAAACTAAATATTCTTGGAATCGTACTCTCTATGATTTCAATTTTACTAATTGCCTGGGAAAGTTTATGATCGATCAATATAAAACATTAAAAGAACCTAGTATTGGTGAATTTAAAGATCGTGGTAGCAAATTCATTGCTTATGCCTTTTCTGTTTATCAGGAAGAAGACTGGCAGGCCAACCTTTCTACTGTAAAAAAAGACCACTTTAAAGCCCGACATCATTGCTTTGCTTTTCGAATGGGATTGGATAAAAATAATTTTAGAGCAAATGATGATGGCGAACCTT
>CAYXQH010001006.1:0-1853 GCA_964467425.1 uncultured Saprospiraceae bacterium | reverse complement strand
ATGGAGCAAAGCGAACACTTTCCAAACTATAATGATCAGCACCAGGATTACTATTATTCGGTCTGTCTTGTCCTTCAATGTCTTCATTAATTATTCCAGCAGGTAAGGTGTTTGGGTACAGCGGTGTGTCCTCCGTTGTTTGCCAAGTACTGTTACTACTGTTGAAAATAAGATGCGGATTTTCGTTAGTCACTGCTGTAGCATCAAAGGAAGTAGAAGTGGCGCCCGTTAAAAGAACCGCACTTGCTGTTGGGTACATTAAATTACTTAACCAGGTGATTTCATTGCCTTGGTCATTATCCACGTCTACGATTTCAACTAAACTATTTTCCGAACCAGTTATTAAATTATTTGCAATAGTAATATCTTCTAAGTCTTTATTGTAATTGTCATTATTATCATAACCAATCTCAATACCATGGCTATTATTAACTAAGGTGTTATAGGCAATCGTTACTCGCTCTGCTCTAAAGTGTTTGGATAAATTAGAACTTTGTCCATCTATAGCATCGCCCAAGGTAAGCGTTATTGGAGCATCCCAACGTGTGCCATTCAATCCTTCCATATAGTTGTTAATAATGATGTGATCCGTACCATAAATTCGAATCCCTCCTGTATATATAGTTGAGCCAGCAGGAGAGGTTCCTATCGGCTTTCCATTACCGAAAAAATAATTGCCTTCCACTCTGTTTCGATTACCATGTCTTAAAGAAAGTGTTCCGTAGCTAGCGACAAATGTATTATGCCTAATGGTATTGTCACAAGATTTTACTGATACAATTTCTGGATCGCCATCGCAATCTTGAAATAAATTATGTTCAACGATGGTATAACCACTACTAAGAGACATCTCGCTCCAGCCTATTCTAATAGACTCCTGTTCATTGACTGCTCTTGGACCATTGTTTTTAAAGTAATTATGATCTATTCTATCATGCTGTGACTGATAATAAACTTCTTCTGAACCGGTATCATCAAATGATCCATCTATAGTTATATAGTGTCCAGGTGTTTCTTTATTTTGAAAAATATTATGATCTATTCTGTTGTGGTGGCTAGGGTATTGAAAAGGGTAGGTGTTATCATTCCAAACGCCACCTACAAATACCCATTTAATTGATTCTGTTGTTTCCAGTTCAAAAACATTTCTTGTAATTCGGATATTATTACTCCCTTCTAATTTGACTAAGGAGTCCTCACCTTGTCCATCAAAAACGAATCCTTCTAACCTTACAAAAGCTGATTTCTTAAATACGAAATGAGATTCTCCAGTTAAAGTAACGCCACCAACGGTCTCCGCCATAATGATTACAGGATTGTCTTGGGTCGCAACAATTTCAAATGATGCTTCAAAATCATTATAGGTCCCATCCGTTACAATAAAGATACCTCCACCTGAAGAGCTATTTACAGCGTCTTGTAAATCCTCAGGGTCTGTAAAATATAATTGAGCAGTAACATTAAAACTCAGAAAGAAGATAAAGATGAAAAAAGGAAATTCCTTTTGAAGCTTCTGACCAAGTATATTCTTAATTGAACCAACCATGATATTCATTTTTAATTTTTAATAGTCAATATAGTTTTATTCTTTGGGTATTGATTGTAAGTTTTCGAATGAAAAGGAGGATTAAATTTTCCATTATTCTAATGTTTTCTGGGCGTTGAAAGAACAAGATAATTTTTCTTACTTCTTGTTCCAAATATTTTGAAGGTGACTTTCTATTTGAGTAAGGTAGGATACATTATTGGGGGAGAGGATTCATAATGAACAATACCTCAGTATATATGACAACCCAAATCCTAATTTTATAACGATCTTCAAACCTCCTACCCATAATCCCACACTACCACTT
>CAYXQH010001005.1:0-1856 GCA_964467425.1 uncultured Saprospiraceae bacterium | reverse complement strand
AAGCTTCCAAAAATGCGATGGGTTGTGAGCGGTGTTTTAGCAATATTAATAGCATTACCTGGTTATTGGATGGTCAAAAATCATCCGTATCAATACACCTATTTCAATGAAGCTTTTGGCGGTGTAAATAATGCTTATGCTAATTACGAAACGGATTACTGGATGAATTCAATTAAAAAAATGTGTGAGTATCTTGTCGAAAATGATGAGCGAATAAAAAATGGAGAAAAGGTATTTATTCATACGAATTGCTCTTATCCAGCTGAACACTATATGAAAAGGTTATCGCCAAATGCAAAAATCCGTTATACCCGGTACAATGATAGAAATAAAAAATCCGGCGATTATTACATGTTTATTTCCAGGTTTGTGAATAAAGACTTAATGAATAGTGGCGCTTGGCCTCCGGGGGATGCTATTTACACAGAGAAAGTGGATGATGTGGTCATTGGAGCGATTTCCAAACGTCCTGCTCAACTTCCAGCGTTTGAAGCTTCGGAAGCAGAAAAGAACAAAGATTTCGTCACCGCAGAAGCCAAGTTTGCAGCAGCAGCTCAACAAGATCCTAAGGACGAAACCGTCTGGCTCGGTTTGGCAAATGCGCGATTAAATCAACGAAAATTTCCAGAAGCAAAAGCTGCGATTGATGAATTGCTAAAATTATCTGGCACCCACGTTAATGGTCTTTTTGCAGAAGCACTTTATTATTTGAATACTGGAAAAAATGAAGAAGCAAAACTGACTTTAGAAAAAATAACGGATGTCAATTATAAATATAATGGCAGTTATTATTACCTCAGTTCGATTTATGCTAAAGAGAATAATGCGGACAAAGCGCTACAGGCAGCTTTGATGTATGATGATGTGGGAGGAAGAGCAGCTCAGGTCTATGATATAGGGATACAGGTAGCGCAACAACAAGGCAAGCAGGCCGTTCAACTATACTTGCAGGCTAAGAAAGCTTATCTCGCTGGAGATGGTTCAAATGCCCTGAACTTTTTGAGACAATCCATCAAAGCGGATTCGGAATTTGAACCTGCTGTTGATTTTGATCGTCAACTCAAAGAACAAATTGAAAAGCAGAAAAAAGGTAAAAAGTAAATGAGCGCTTATTTAGCACTTTATAAATAAACGCTGAAAATGTAGACCATGGATTTAAAAGAATTAGAAAGTGGTGTTGATCCTTCCGTAAATTGGTATTATCAATCAAAGAAAGTACCCTTGTTTAAATATTTTAAACAATTAGCTAAAGAGCAAGGCAAAAAATTAACGGTTATTGATTTTGGCTCAGGGTCTGGTTTTTTTGCTTATGAACTGTTTGAAGCTTTTCCAGAATATATTGAAGATGTTCTTTTGATCGACATTGGATATACCGAGGAGGAAATGGCTGAGACTAAAAACGAACCAGTCAAAAAACTTCGCTATATTCCACACGGAATCAATGATAGTATCGTTATCATGATGGATGTTTTAGAACATATCGAAGATGATTATGCTATTCTGGAAGATATTAAATCTCGCCTTGGAGCAAATGCTCACTTCTTTATTACCGTTCCTGCTTTTATGAGTGTTTGGTCAAGCCACGATGTTTATCTCGGTCATTATCGAAGGTATACTATCCCGATGGTCAAGAAATTATTGACCGGCACCAAATGCAATATCGATAAACAATACTATATCTATGGTTCAATTTTTCCTTTGGTCTGGATGGTTCGAAGATTAAAGAAAAACGAGGATAATATGAAAAATCCGGAATCTTCAGATATGAAGCCACTACCCGGTCCAATTAATTTTATTTTAAAAAAGTATAACTCCTTTGAGATGAATTTCCGAAAGATGAACAAGTTATTTGGTTT
>CAYXQH010001004.1:0-1857 GCA_964467425.1 uncultured Saprospiraceae bacterium | reverse complement strand
TAGCGATGAAACTGTTGGTTTTCCTGGAACATCCAAACATAATATTAATGGTATTCTGTATTACGAGAAATATGGTCTCTCTGTAAGGTTTACTACAGCCTATAGAAGCAATTATCTCAGTAATATTGGAGGGGTAGGAAATACCCGTGCGGATGAAGCGCATTACACCAATGGAAATACCACTTTGGGTGCGACTATAAAATACAAAATCACAAAACATATATCGGCCAGTTTAGGTGCAAGAAACATAACAGGAGTAGATATCCGCAGATATATTGGAGATGATCCCCTTAATTTAACGTCTTACTATGGAAGAAATCCAACTTGGACTGTTGGTTTAAGATGGAAGATATAAAAAGCTGGTAACTATAAGCACCTGTCTGAAAACCCTCAGCGGTCTGCGCGACGGGAAAATTTTTAGTTGTGAAGTAAGATTTCTAATCTGCTAACAAAAAAAGAGTCATCCTGAATCTTCAATTCGAAAATTTTGGATGACTTTTTTTATTCAAATTTAACAAATTACAAACACGAAAAAATAGCGTAAAGTATAATGATTAAACTCTCAAAATTAAAGTATCCTTTTTTACTACTCATTGTATTTTTTACAATGAGTGCCTGTGCTCAACAAGATATGAGTTTTACAGTAGATTCTCCGACAGGAGCAATATCTGTGGTTGTTAATAATGAGATTGATATTATTAATTATACACTTTTAAAAGAAGGAAAAGAGTTAATCGACTTATCGCAAATATCTATACTACCAAATACTACCGCAAAAATAGTAGGACATCATAAAACATCTAATGAAGAGGCTTGGCAACCTGTTTGGGGGCAGTTTAGCGAGATAATCAATCAATACAATGAATTAGTTTTGGATATTGACTTAGAAGGAATGACTGCCAAACTTTATGTGCGTGTTTACAATCAGGGTGTCGGATTTAGATATGAGTTGACAGATTATGAAAAGGAGACGGAGATTGATTTTTATTGTGAGTATAATTTGGATAAGGAAGTTGCTTTGTATTCTCCTGTAAAAGAACGCCGGCCGATAGGGCCGCTAAAACTTGGTGAATTTGCTGATACTGAAAAGCAAGCTAAACTACAGCCCCCTTTATTAATTGAGCATTCTGAAAGCGCCTATTTATCTATTTTAGAATCTGACTTATATGTTGCGCCAAACTTTGGGGTGATAAATTTGGAGTTCAATCAAGAGAAAAGCATATTAACAGCTACCAATAAAACGAAGCTTAAAGGCAAAAGAACGATAACGCCGTGGCGCGTTATTTTAGTCAATGATAAATTGGGTGACTTGTTGACGAATACCGTTCCGCTTAATCTGGCAACTCCCAATCAATTGGAAGATGCCTCTTGGGTCAAGCCCGGTAAATCACTTTGGGATTGGCGCGTACATGGCTATACGGCAGCAGACGGTTTTACCTATGGCACTAATGTCGAAAGTTACAAACGATACATAGATTTTGCTTCGAAAAATGATGTTGAGTACCTTTTAATAGACGACAGTTGGTATAGCAAAGTGAAAGCAGAGGAGATTAAAATGGTGGCAAATGTTGACATGGAAGAAGTAATAAAATATGGGGAAGCGAAAGGGGTAAAAGTGCTGTTATATTATGATAGGAGAAAAGGCAATTTCGGAGATGATAAAATGTTCGCTTATTACGAATCCCTCGGTGCAGCTGGTATTAAATATGGTTTCATGAGGCAAAAAGTGCCGTTCACTATAAGTGCTATTCAAAAAAGTGCTGAAAAGAATTTCCTAATTAATTTTCATGATTGGCCAGTGCCTTTTACAGGAATGGAACGGACTTTTCCTAATGCAATTACGAGAGAATATTGCCA